>CAZDTC010000640.1:0-1506 GCA_964508125.1 uncultured Candidatus Kuenenia sp. | reverse complement strand
CGCACTCCATCGGCGACGAGCCGCTCGAGGGCATCGGAGGGCTCCGGCACCACGCCATGCTCGAAGAGACCATGCAGGCCGAAGACACAGAGGTCGTGATACCGCACGATATCGGCGGCGATGGCGAACGGATCGCCTGTCTCCTCGACGACACGGTGCGTCACCCTCTCGGCGAGGCAGCGCTGGGCGAAGAGTTTCGTGGCCGAAGCGATCTCGGCGGCGGCCTGCTCGTACCGCTGACGGCGGAGGTCGGCCGCTGCCGCCTCGACCCCCACGCCGATCGGCTTCGGGCCGGTCCAATCAAGCCGGAGGGGATCGGTCACAGCCAGGCCGACGAGTTCGCCGTCATTGGCCTTCGCGATACGGATCGCCTGCGCCGTGACGGCGGCGGCCGTGCGGGTCGTGCCGAGCCCGACGAGAACTCTCTTGATCATCTGCGTCTCCTTCGAAATCGGTCCGGACGAGCCGGGACCTCGAGACGGATTATCCGGCCAGCCTTCAGGAAAGTCGATACACCAGCCAGAGCGCCCCGAAAACGATCAGCAGCACGAGCCAGGCATCCGGCTCGAAGAGCGGCAGCCGTCGTTCGACGCGATAGAGTTGGCCGAGCACCGCCACCGCCGTCGCGGCGATGACCGCGAGCGCCGTCAGGGCATGGATCGGCGACGCCGCGGAGAAAAGCGAACCAGGATGCGCAGCATCGAGCGGCGCGAAGAGAACCATATTGAAGGCGTTGCTGCCGAACGTGTTGCCGATCGCCAGATCGACTGCGCCACACCGGATCGCAGCGATCGTGGCGACGCACTCGGGCAACGACGTGGTCAAGGCAACGAGCGTGGTGCCGATGAATGAACCTCCGAGCCCCGAACGATCGGCAAGTGCGGCGGCCGTCCGAGCCAACATCGGCCCGGCGACACAAAGCACGGCAGCCGCAGTAGCGAACGAGCCCGCCGCCGGCGCGAGCTCCTTCCACTTCCAAGGCTCGGGCTGTCGGTGTTCCTCCGCGGGCGCCGCCTCGGCCGCGGCCCGCGCCGAGATTCGCTGATCGATGAAGATCATCCTTGCGCCGAGGATGTAGGCGGCAAGCAGCGACCATGACCAACCACCGATGCCGAGCCAGGAAAAGTGCGGAAGCCGACCGGCGGTGAGCAAGGCGGCTCCGGCGATGGCGGTCAGGGCAATCCCGAGCGTTGCCGACAGGGCATGGGAAGCGGCTTCCCGCGAGAGCATCGGCCGACCGGTCCGTTGCAGAAGATCGGCGACCGCGAGAATGAGCAGGTTCATGAGGCTGCTGCCGAGCAAGTCGCCCACGGCCAGGTCAGGATGTCCCTGGCGCACGGCTGCGAGATCGACCGTCAGTTCCGGCAGCGACGTAGCGGCCGCCAGGAGCAGGCTGCCGACGAGCAGTCTGCCAAGCCGCGTGGCGTCGGCGATCGTATCGGCCGACCGCGCGAGGACGATGCCGGCCACCGCAACCACGGCGGCAAGCCCGGCAACAAGGACGAG
>CAZDTC010000639.1:0-1507 GCA_964508125.1 uncultured Candidatus Kuenenia sp. | reverse complement strand
ACGATATGCCGCCTTCACCGATTCACGCCGTCACCAACTTCCGCGCATAGCTCCCCGAGCGTTGCAGCACGCGTGTATTGCACGTGATCGAAGGCGGGAAAATGGCTCTTAACGGATGGTTCGGGTATCCTGAGGCGCCTGTAACCGCCAATTCGTCTCGAGGTTCCCATGAGCGGACTGCATTTCCTCTACGTCGCCGATCCGATGTGCTCGTGGTGCTACGGGTTCGCGCCGGTGATCGAGGAGCTGGCGCGGCATTTCGAGGGCCGGCTGCCGGTGCGGGTGATGGTGGGCGGGCTGCGGGCCGGCAACACGCGCGCCATGAGGCCCGAGGACAAGACCTACATCCGGGATGCCTGGACGCGTGTCGCTGCCGCCACCGAGCAGCCGTTCGAGCATGCCTTTTTCGAGCGCGAGGGGTTCGTCTACGATACGGAGCCTGCTTGTCGCGCGGTCGTGACCGTGCGGGGGATGCAGCCGGGTTTCGAGCTGCCCTTCAAGGCCCGTGTCAGCCGCGCGTTCTACGCCGAGAACCGCGACACGACGGCGACCGAGGAACTCGTCGAGGTGGCCGCCGAGGCCGGGCTCGACGGCGACGAGTTCCGCCGCCGTTTCCTATCGGCGGATGTGCGCAACGAGACGTTCAAGGATTTCCTGGCGGCGCAGGAAATGGGTGTGCAAGGCTTTCCCTGCCTCGTCGCCGGCAGTGAGGCCGGCGGCTATGCCCTGGTCACCAATGGTTACCGCCCGATCGACGGCCTTCCCGAGGCCATCGAGAGCTGGCTGGCGAGCGGCGCGCCGGTGACCCGGGCAAAGTGATGTCAACCGGTGCCGACCGCAACCCGGGTCAGTTGTGGTAGGGGCTGTCGCCGCCGCGCAGGCCCAGGCCGCTGTCGAAGAAGAAGCCGTGATCAAACGGACCGTTCCGCGTTTGCCGGTCCGTGATCGGATCGCGGTAGCTGTTGACGCTGCCGTATCGCGTGCGGCTGTCGCCGTAGGTGTTGATGCTGTCTTGGGGGAAGTACGAGTAGCCGCCGCGCCGCTGCCCGTAGCCGCGAACCTGCGGCTTGCGGCGGTAGTATCCCGACTTGGGATGGGCTGAGAGATCCTGCGCGGCTGCTTGCGTTTTCGCCGGCCTGCCGGCGGCATCGGCCGTACGGGCCGCACAGATGGTCGCTCCGACAATTCCGACCACAGCAAATATCGTCGACCGCATCCTCGTATCCCCATTGCTCAGCATAGGCTGATGAAAGCCTACTCCACTCTGCCGGGAAGGTCTTGAAGAATTCCCTGTCGGAGCACGCGTCTGCGGCCCCGCGTGGCATCCAGACCGCACCCGGACGGCGCTTCGCCGCGTGCCGGCCGTGCGGCAACGGCTCGATCCTCACCGTCGCGCAGTCGCTGTTTCGGCCGCCGCCGGGAAAGTCGGTAGTCGCGCTGTGGCAGAAAGTCGCTAGGGCGTGGACTCAATTGATCGCAGGAAGATGCGTATGGATGCAAGTTGGAT
>CAZDTC010000638.1:0-1511 GCA_964508125.1 uncultured Candidatus Kuenenia sp. | reverse complement strand
GCGTTCGAGGCGGCCCGCTGCTCCGCCTCCTTCTTGTTGCGGCCCCAGGCGGGCGTGTAGGCCCGCGAGCCGACGTGGGCCGACACGTGAAAACTCTTGCTGTGGTCGGGGCCCGCCTCGTCGACCACCTCGTAGGTCGGCGTCACGCCGAAGTCACGCTGGGCGAGTTGCTGGAGGAGCGACTTGTGGTTCGACCCCTGCTCGCCCGCGGCCACGGCCACGATCTCCGGCTGCAGAAACCGCTCCACGAGCCGCCGCACCGGCTCGATCCCGCCGTCGAGATACACCGCCGCCACCACCGACTCGAACAGGTCGGAAAGCACCGAAGGGGGCACGGGCCGGTTGACGGCCAGCCCCTTGCCCACGATCAGAAAGTCGGTGAGGCCGAGTTGCTCGCTGATGCGGCCACACGTCTCCCGGCTCACGACGACAGACTTGATCCGCGTGAGGTCGCCCTCGAGGGAATCGGGAAACAGCCGGTAGAGCGCGTCGCAGACGATGAATCCGAGGATCGCATCCCCGAGGAACTCGAGCCGCTCGTTCGAGGCCAGTCGATGCTGGGCGCCCGAGGCGTGCGTGAGGGCGGCCACGAGCAGGCCGGGATCGCGGAAGGAGTATTCGATCCGACGCTGGCATTCCGCCATGTCGATCGTCGGCTCGGGCTGGTCGCGTCGCTCGTGCTTCGCCATGCGGAAAATCCGTGCGTTCCTCGGGCAAAAATACGACCGGCGGCGGCCGAGTGTCAAACCGTCCGCCGGTGCCGCCACGCGGTTTTTCGGCGGTTCGAACCCTTCCCCGCCGGCCCGCGTAGAACACCCTGCACCGCCGCCTATGATGTCGGCGAAGGAATCACCTCCGAGGGCCATGCATCCCATGCCACGCACAACCCGCTCCCGCCTCACCGCGGCCGCATTTTCAGCGGCCGTGGCCACCACCGTTTCCGCGCTCTTCCTCCTCCCGCTGCGCGCGTCGGCCGAGGAGACGGCCGCCACCGCCGAGGCGATGGCCCACGCCAACGCGCTCTCCAAGGCGTTCCGCCACGCGGCCGAACACGCCACGCCGAGCGTGGTCGTCGTCCGCAGCGAGGCGCAGGCCAAGCCGGCGTCCAATCGCGATCGGCAGCGGCAGCGGCAAGGCGGCGGCGAAAACCCGTTCAAGGGCACACCGTTCGAAGACTTTTTCAAGGACGGCCTGCCCGAGGGCTTCGAGTTTGGCCCGCATGGCGGCGGGATGCCGCCCCGGTCGGGTGTGGGCTCGGGCGTGATCGTCGACGCCGCCGGCATCGTGCTCACCAACAACCACGTGGTCGAGGGAGCCGACGAGGTCACGGTCGAGCTGCCCGACGGCCGTGAATTCAAGGCCACCGAGATCAAGACCGATCCCGAGAGCGACCTCGCCGTGGTGCGGCTGGCCGACGCCAAGGATCTCCCGGTCGCGAAGCTCGGCGATTCCGACGAGCTCGAGATCGGCGACTGGGTGATCGCGATCGGCAATCCCTTCGAGCTCGAGAC
>CAZDTC010000637.1:0-1512 GCA_964508125.1 uncultured Candidatus Kuenenia sp. | reverse complement strand
CAAATTGACCCTCCCAACCGCCCAAGGGGATCTCTTCTTGTCCCAGCTCAGCACCGACCGGACCGCCTCCGATTCCTGCCTCAAGCGCCTCACCAGGGCGGCGGACTCGGACGGGAGCCGTCGCGGCTCGTTCGCACCGGCGCTGACCTCCTCTCCCGAGCGCACCCGTCCGGCACCGTCGTTGCGATTGTTGGACTCGAGCGCGTTCTCGAGCATCTGAGTGGTGATCCCACGCGCCGCCATCGCGCCGGGCGACGGCACGACCTCGAAGGTGCGGACGTAGCCGCCCAGCACATTGACATCGGCCACCCCGGTCACCGCACGCGGGGCCGGCCTGATGGTCCAGTCGATGAGGCTGCGCTTCTGTTCGCCGGTGAGCGTGTCGGATACGACCGTGAACATGACCATCTCGGCCAGCGGCGTCACGATCGGAGCCAGGCCGCCACTCGTACCGGCAGGAAGCTGCTCGCGGACTTCCTGAAGCCGCTCGTTGACCTGCGTGCGGGCCCAGAAGACGTCCGTACCCTCGGCAAACTCGAAGGTCATCAGCGATACGGAGAAGCGCGTCGTCGAACGCATCTGCACCAGGCCCGGTATTCCGCGCATCGCGATCTCGATCGGCCAGGTCACGCGCCGTTCGAGTTCTTCGGGCGGCAGGCCGGGAGCGCGCATCGACACCAGCACCTGCACCGGGGCCACGTCCGGGAAGGCGTCGATCGGCAGTTTTTGATAGGCCGACAGTCCCCAGATCGACAAACCGATGCACGCGAGGAACACGATGAGGCGCTGCTTCAGGGCAGCCCCGAGCAAGGCGGCAATCATCGCATTACTCCTTGTCGAGTTTCGCGAGTTCGGCCAGCAGGGCAATGATCCCGCGATTCGCGATCCGGTCTCTGTCCGAGAGCGGCGCGCCGACGACGCTCTCGCGGGCATTTTCGGCGAGCACATCGACCGGGGTTGCCCTGACACCAGTATCGTTCCGAACGAAAATCCAGCTGCGGCCGTTGTGCCGCACGACCGACTCCGAGGGCACCACCCATTGGGCAGTGTTCGTCGGCTCGATACTCACCGTCGCCACGACGGCCAGGCCGGGCCGCACCGAGCCGCCGTTGGCGTCGATCTCGGCGATTGCCGACACCGACTGCGTCGCTGGATCGACCTGCCGGGCTATCCGCAGGATGCGTCCGCCGGCGCCGTATCCGGACAATGTCACCCGGGCCCCTTCCGGAACGAGGCCAACCCGGCCCGCCGGAACCTGCAGATTGACCCACAGCGGCTCGAGGCGCGCGATTGTCAGCAGCGACTCGGCCGATGCCACGCGATCCCCCGTCGTGGTGTGACGGTTGATGACGACGCCACGGCCCGGGGAATGAATCGAGATGACCGGGTCGTACTCGCGTGTCGTCCGCAGCCTCTCGATGCCGATCTCGGACATTCCCGCGGCCTTCAGTGCATGCCGGCGCTCATCGAATCGAAAAGCAGTGGTGCGTGCCTGCACTTCCGCGCTTCGCA
>CAZDTC010000636.1:0-1522 GCA_964508125.1 uncultured Candidatus Kuenenia sp. | reverse complement strand
CGCACGCTGCCCAGCGGGCCGCGGAAGGGCAGGGGGGAGATGCACAGCGCCGCCGAGGCGCCGTTCATCGCCAGGACGTCGCCGTCGTTCTGCTTGTCGCTGGAGAGCACCGAGGCCTGGATCTGCACCTCGTCGAAGAAGCCGTCCGGGAAGAGCGGCCGGATCGGTCGGTCCATGAGGCGGCTCGTGAGCGTCTCCTTCATCGTCGGCCGGCCTTCACGCTTGAGGAAGCCGCCCGGAAACTTGCCGGCCGCAGCCGACCGCTCGCGGTAGTCGCAGGTGAGCGGAAAAAAATCGATGCCGGGCCGCGGGGCGCCGGTGGCGGATGCCACGAGCACCGTCGTGTCGCCATAGCTCACCAGCACACTGCCGGCGGCCTGCTTGGCCAGGAACCCCGTTTCCATGGCGAGGACCTGCCCGCCGATCGTGCGTTCAACTCGGACTTTCATGATTGCTTCTCTTTCTTTCCCTTCGAGTCCGGCCACGGCGGGCCGAACGAGCCTTCTTAAAACCTTTGATCAGAAAACAGCCGGGATGCGGGAAACACTCCCACTCCCGGACCAACGCCGCCATCCGTCCTCCCGGCCAATCGCGGCGGGAGCGACGCGGCGAACATTACTTGCGGATCTCCAACCGCTTGATCACGTCGAGATAGCGCTGCGGGGCGACCCGCTTCAGATAGTCGAGCAGCCGACGGCGCCGACTCACCATCATGAGCAGGCCACGGCGGCTCGCGTGATCTTTCGAGTGCTTCTTGAAGTGGTCGGTGAGGTGTGCGATGCGCCCCGAGAGCAGGGCGATCTGGACCTCGGCGGACCCGGTGTCCGCGGTGCCGCGCCGGTAGGCGCCGATCAGTTCCTTCTTGCGATCTTTCGTCAGCATCAGCCGTTCTTCCGCCCCTTGAGGGGCAGCCTGGTGAATGGTCGGGGGTGGGTACAAGCAGCCAGGAGATCACCCGGCGCTGAAAGAGCAAGAGTGTACCGACCGGGCATCACGCTGCAACTGCGGGCTCTTTTGGCGGGGCGCTGCGGCGGGATTCGGCCGGCGGGTCAGGCGTCGCCGTCCGCCCCTTGCACGACGATCGTTCCGCCAGGGCGACGCCCACCCGGCGGATTGTGCACCACGTTCCACGCCAGCCCGAGCCGCTCCATGACCAGGATCGCCCAGTAGGTGACGTCGATCTCCCACCACTTGTGACCGTGCTTGGCCATCCGCTGGTAGGCGTGGTGGTTGTTGTGCCAGCCCTCGCCGAATGCGAGCAGGCCGACCCACCACAGATTCCGCGAATCGTCCGTCGTCTCATAGTTGCGGTAGCCCCACATATGAGTCGCCGAGTTCACGAGCCACGGGACGTGAAACACGATGACCATCCGCACCGCCAGCCCCCACACGAGCCACGACACGCCCGTGAACGGGCCGTAGAGAAGCCAGCCCGTCCCGAGCAACAGGCCCCCGACGAGCAGGTGCCAGAGAAGGAATGTGTTGTGGAGGAAACGGATGGCCGGATCGCGCTCGAGGTCGG
>CAZDTC010000635.1:0-1522 GCA_964508125.1 uncultured Candidatus Kuenenia sp. | reverse complement strand
TGCTCGAATCGGCGCAGTTCGCACCGCTGGCCGTGCGGGCCGCCGCCCGCGGGCTCGTGCTCGCAAGTGCGTCGTCCTATCGCTTCGAGCGCACTCCCGATCCCGCCGCGGTCGACTGGGCCAGCCGCCGGGCGGCCGCGCTCATCCTCGACATCGCCGGCGGCACGCTCGAGCGGGGCGCCGTCACGGCCGGCACGCTCGCCGGCACCGTCGCCGAGATCCCCCTCCGGCCCGACCGCGTCGCCGAGGTGCTCGGCATCGAGGTGCCGCCCGTGCGGCAGCATGCGATCCTCACCGGCCTCGGCTTCGTCGACATGAGCCGAAGCCCATCGGCCGGCGAGCCCGCCCGCTGGCGGGCACCCTCGTGGCGGCGTGACGTGTGGCGCGAAATCGATCTCGTCGAGGAGATCGGCCGCATCGAGGGCTACGAGCGGGTGCCCGAAGATCGCCCGATCACGGCGCGGCCCGTCGAACTCTCTTCCCGCGAGACGGCGATTCGCACCGCGTCCGGCGCGCTCGAGGCCGCGGGGCTCTGTGAGGCGATGACGCGGAGCGTGGTGAACGCGAAGCTCGAGACGTGGCCCGGTCCTTGGGGCGGGGCTGCGCCGCTCGTGGTGCAACCGGCGCTCGTGCGCGGTGCCGATCGGCTGCGGCGCACGCTCCTCCCGAGCCTGCTGGAGGCGCGGGCCGGCAACGTGGCATCCGGCGCGCCGCATGGCGATCTCTTCGAAGTGGCGCGGGCCTACGTGGCCCGGTCCGCCGCCGCAGGCGACCATCAGTCGCCCGTGGAGGAGCCGTTGCTCGTGGCCCTCGTCAGCGGCGGTGGTTTTTTCACCGCCAAGGGGCTCGTGGAGGCGGTGCTCGATCGCCTCGGCGTGGCCCGTGCGGGCGGCGTGGTCGCCTGCCGACCGCTGGATCTCGACCTCTTCATCCGGGGCCGCGCGGCCGAACTCACGCTTTCACGCGGCTCGAAGCAGGCCGAGCGGATCGCCGTGATCGGGGAATTCGCGCCGGCGGTGCTCGAAGCCGTGGGCCTGTCGGGCACGGTGGCCGGCGCGGAGATCCGGCTCGATCATCTGGAATTCGCCGTTGGCGGGGAGCGGAAGCTGCGGCGGCCCAGCGATTTTCCCGCCGTGGAGCGCGACGTGAATCTCGTCGTCGCCGAAGCCGTTCCATGGGCCGACATCGAGGCCACGATCCGCGGGGCCACGGGCCCGCTCCTCGAGCAGTATCGGATCGCGCAGATCTGGCGCGACGCCGAGCGGCTGGGTCCTGGACTCAAGAGTGTCGTCGTCACGCTCCGGCTGCGCAGCGACGCGGGCACGCTCTCGGGCGACGACGCCAACCGCGTCGTGCAGGCCGCCATCGACGCCTGCCGCCAGGCCGTCGGCGCCACGTTGCGCGCGTAGGACAGGCTTCAGCCTGTCATGGCCTCGCCTCGCCCAAATCGGCGTCGAAGCCGGCGGTACGCTGCTCCATCGCCGAGGGCGATCGCTAGTTCAGTCTCAACTGTGATGGTGCG
>CAZDTC010000634.1:0-1524 GCA_964508125.1 uncultured Candidatus Kuenenia sp. | reverse complement strand
TACCGTGACGAAGGACAACTGCAGACCGACGTCGGCCACGCTCGTCGGCGACCACAGCAAGGCCACGATCGCCGCGACCGACAAAGCGGAGAGTACATCCCTCTCTCGCCTGAACAAATACGCGTACATAGCGATGGTGACCATCACCACCGAGCGCACCATCGGGGGGCGGAAGCCGGAGGCCGCGGCGTAGAGGGCGAGCACCGCGACGAGGCTCGCGACCGCGAGCAGGGCCCAGGGGAGCGCCGCGAGCCACGGCCGCAGCCACACGGGCACGCTCCGCTTCGGCTTCGCGAACCGCACGAGCAATTGCTGCGCCGCCCCGTGGGCGCAGAGGTGCGAGCAATAGACGTTTTTCCGCGTCGTCGCCGGAAGCACGACCGCGGCGGCGGCGAGCGCCGCGAGCACGACGGCCCCGCGCTGCACGCCCGCCTGGGCCCAGCCCCAAACTTGCGCCTGCGAGAGGAGAGCGCCCGCCCCGAATCCGAGATATGCGAGCACGGCCAGCGGCAGGGCGAGCCTGCCAAACCAAGTGCCCCGGGCCCGCGTGAACGCCGTCGCGATCGCCGTCGCGATGATCGCGAGGGCCCCGAGCCGTGGCCCGTCGAGGTCGCGGCGCAGCGAGGCCACCCACGAGCGGCCCGTGGCCGACGGGGCCGCGTGCGCCCGCACGGCCCGCACGATCCCCTCCGCAACGGCCTGGCTCGTCATCGTGGCGCCGCTCACGCCCTCGATGCCGGTCGCCGCCGGGTCGAGGCCCGCGAGTTCCTCGAGCGTCATCCCGCGGTAGACGCGGCGAAACGCCCGGTCGTCGCGGACGTAGCCCACGTAGGGCTCGTTGTCGAACGTGGCGAGCACCGCCACGCCGGCGACTTTTCCCTGCGTGTCGAAGCCGATCACGGCGTCGGTTGGCCCCTGGTAGCCGATCACGCGGTCGGCCGCGGGGCTCGTGCGGAGCACCCAGCCGAGCGGGATGCGGTCGGCCGCCTGGACGCGGATCACGGCGGGATCGCCCGCGTCGGGCTCGATCGCCACGGCGTCGGGGAAGATTTTCCTCAGATCGTCAAGGGTGGGGGCCGCGGCGAATCGGCTGCCTGTCGCCGAGCCGCCGAGCCGAAGCGCGAGCGCCTCCGCGATCGCCAGGCAGGTGAGCGTGGAGCCGCCCACGGCGTCGATTTTGCCCGTCGCCAGGGATGCGAGGTCGGCGAGCGATGTGCCGCGGAACGACGCCAGGAACCGCTCGTCGCGCTCGATCGCCGACACATGGTCGCGGGTGTCGCGGCTGGAGAGGATCTCGACGCCGGCCACGCAGCGGTCGCCGTCGCAGACGACGAGCAGATCCGTCGGGCCGGAAAAGCCGATCGCCGCGTCGCCGGCGGGGGACGTCTTGAAGATCGTGCCCACGCGCTCGCCGGCGGCGTCGACGAGGTCGCGGGCGCCGGCGAGTGAATCGGCATCGCCGCCGATCGCCGCCGCCTCGGGCAGGTGCCGGCGGATGGGATCCATGGGCAGCGTCGCGAGGTC
>CAZDTC010000633.1:0-1526 GCA_964508125.1 uncultured Candidatus Kuenenia sp. | reverse complement strand
ATCCCGACTCGCTGCGGCACCTGCTCGTCGACATCGTCTTCATGTCGACGCTCGGGATGCGGGTGGTCGTGGTGCACGGCGGCGGCAAGGCGATCAGCCGCGCGATGGACTCGGCCGGCATCGAGCCGCGGTTCGTGCAGGGGAGGCGCTACACCGACGATGCCACGCTCGACATCGTGGAGCGGGTGCTCGCCACGGAGGTCAACCACGATCTCGTCGCCAAGATCGAGGAATACGGCGGCCGGGCGATGTCGCTCAACTTCCTCTCCACGAACGTGCTCTTCGGGGAGAAGCTCGCGCTCGAGGGGCCCGGCGGCGAGCCGATCGATCTCGGCTTCGTCGGCGAGGTGACGCGGGTCGACCGGCTGACGATCGAAAACCTCATGTATGCCGGCCAGGTGCCCGTGATCCCCTCGATGGCGATCACCGCCGAGGGGCAGAAGCTCAACGTCAACGCCGACACGGCCGCCACCGCGGTGGCCGCGGCGATCGGCGCCGAAAAGCTCGTGGTGCTCTCCGACATTCCCGGCGTGCTCCTCGACGTCAACGACCCCGAGAGCCTCGTGCACTCGCTCTCCGCCTCGGAGGCCCGCCGGCTGATCGCCAACGGCACGATTTCGGCCGGGATGATCCCCAAGATCGAGGGCTGCCTCGACACGCTCGAGCGGGGCGTGAAGAAGATCCACATCATCGACGGCCGGCTGCGCCACTCCCTGCTGCTCGAGATCTACACGACCAGCGGCGTGGGCACCGAACTCGTCCGCGACGACTCCATCGCCCCGGCCGTCCGCGAAACGGCCGCCGCCGCCCGGTAGCTTTTTTCCCCAGGAGCCCTTTCGATGGCCACGATCGACGCTTCGCATTCCATCGGCGCCAAGACGCAGGCGGTGATCGACACATTCGACCGCTACGTCGTGCCCAATTACAGGCGGTTTCCGGTGTGCCTCGTGCGCGGGGCCGGCTCGCGGGTGTGGGACGCCGAGGGCACGGAATACCTCGACCTCTTTCCCGGCTGGGGCTGCAACCTGCTCGGCCACTGCCCGGAGCCGGTCGTGCGGGCCGTGCAGGAGCAGGTGGCGAAGCTGATCCACGTGCCCAACACCTGGTACACGGAGCCGCAGGGGGAGTGGGCGCAGCTGCTCTCCGAGCGCTCGTTCGGCGGCCAGGCCTTCTTCTGCAACTCGGGCACCGAGGCCAACGAGGCGGCGATCAAGCTCGTGCGGCTCCGCAGCGACGGCAAGCGCTACAAGATCGTGACGTTCAAGGGCGGCTTCCACGGCCGCACGATGGGCAGCGTGTCGGCGACGGCCCAGCCCAAGTATCACGAGGGCCTCGGGCCGATGGTGGCCGGCTTCCAGTACGCCCCGCACGGCGACCTCGAGGCGGTCGAAAAACTGATCGACGAACACACCGGCGGCATCCTCGTGGAGCCGATCCTCGGCGAGGGGGGCGTCGTGCCCGCGCCGGCCGGCTTCCTCCAGGGCCTGCGGCGGATCGCCGATGAGCGCGACCTTCTGCTCGTGTTC
>CAZDTC010000632.1:0-1528 GCA_964508125.1 uncultured Candidatus Kuenenia sp. | reverse complement strand
ATTGGTCGAGCTTGAACCGCAGGTCGAGGAGCAGCCCCTTCTCGAGGATGCCGGGGGCGACCTGCGGGTGGCCGATCGCGCCCAGGAAGATCGCATCTTTCGTGCGCAGGAGATCGAGGCCGCCCTCGGGGATGATCTCGCCCGTCTTCAGGTAGCGGTCGCCGCCCCAGTCGAGCGTCTCGACGTCGTAGGCGAAGCCCTCGTGCTTTGCCACGGCGCCGAGCACCTTCATCGCCTCGGCGGTGACTTCGGGCCCGGTGCCGTCTCCCGGAATTGCGGCGATCTTCAAGATCTTCGGGGCCATTGAGTGGACGGTCCTCGGCAGATCGCCGAGCCTTGCGGGGGGGATGGAAACGCGGCGGGCGAGAGGTCAGTTCTGGCTGAAGTCGAGTTGCTTGCCCGTCTTGATGCCGAGCGGGTTCTTCAGGAACCGCTGCCGGCAGGCGTCGCAGAGATCAAAACGGAGCGACTGCGTACCGTCGTGGAAGTCGCCGTCGGCGTGCAGGTCGCGCTCGTCGATCGATTCGAGCAAATCCTGCATGTCGTCGAGATGATCCGCCGCATCCTCCGTCTGGTCGCTGCAGCAGCCGCTGCCCGCCCCCTCCTCCACAGCCTGAAAGACCTCGATTTTGACCACATGCCGCACGTCGGTGACCGCGTCGATCGGTCGTTTACACAGGTCGCACGAGTAGTGAAGCATGGCGTCTCCGGAACGAAACGTAGAACGGGATGAAAAGTGCATCCGCCTCGATTCCTGAGTGTGCCTGCAACTTTCGCGAAAGGCAAGGGTTCATCGCGCTGCATGGGAGGTGGGGCAACCCTGGAAGGTTGGCAGGCGATCGGCCGGCCGACTAGACTCTTGCTGAACGGTGTTTTCGGCCCCGAAACGGATTGACGCCCTTTCTGGTGGTCATCTCCGGCAGGTACAGCGATGCACATGGCGGCGTCAGCGAACGCGGTGTCGATGCAGCCGGGGCGGCTGTCGGCCGGGAGCGCGCTGAATCTGAGCGTGCTCGTGCTCAACCGTTCGTTCGTGGCCGTGCACATCACCAACGTGCGCCGAGCCATCACGCTCCTGTTTCGCGAGCTCGCCGAAGTGGTGCACATCGAGGACGGTCGCTACTCGGCCTACCCGTTCGAGTCGTGGCGGGAGCTCTCGGCGCTGCAGGCCGCCTTTCGCACCCCCGACCAAGACTGGGTGAAGGCGGTGGGCTACGAACTCCAGGCCCCGCGCGTGATCCGGCTCGTCGACTGCGACCGTGGCCCCCGGCAAGGGCTGCGGTTCAACCGCCGCAACGTCTTCGCCCGCGATGGCAACCAGTGCCAGTATTGCGGGCGGAATTTCCCCACCAGTGAGCTCTCACTCGACCACGTCGTGCCACGCAGTCGCGGCGGCATCACGAGTTGGGAAAACATCGTCTGCGCCTGCGTGGCCTGCAACGTGCGCAAGGGCGGCCGCACCCCGCAGGAGGCCCGGATGCAGATGATCCGCCAGCCGGTGAAGCCGAAGCGGAGCCCCCTGCTCTCG
>CAZDTC010000631.1:0-1528 GCA_964508125.1 uncultured Candidatus Kuenenia sp. | reverse complement strand
GCAGGCGTCGAGCGAGTTGTCGACCGCCTCCTTCACGCTCGTGAGCAAGGCCTTGCGCGGCGAGTCGAAGCCCAAGAGGTGCCGGTTCTTGGCAAAAAACTCGCTCACCGAGATGTCGCGTTGGCCGGCAGCGAGGGCCTGGGCCGTGGCCCGACGCTTCGTTTCCTTCGGCCTGCCGTTGGAGGATGGCGCCGGGGGAGCGACCGCAGGCTCGTCTTGGGGAGGCGCTGCCACAGGCGGAGCCTTCCTTGCTGATTTCGGCTTGAGTTGGCGGGTCTTCGTGGGCATCAGGGAAGACTTTGACCGGCGGCAAACGCTCTGGCAAGAGGGGCAAAGTTTAGCGGTTGTAGGGCCTCGGCACAGCGAGCCACGGCCGTGCCCCGTCCGATAGCTGCAGCGGCGGACCTTGCCTCTTGGGCAGGGGCGTCGGAGGCGGTGCCGCAGGAGTCATTCCTGCAATCGTCGCCTGCCGAAGTCTTTCGCGAGCGGTGGATGCCGCAGGGACAGTGGAGAAGAACCGATGCTTCGCCAGAAAACGTCGATCATTGCCGGCCTCGTCGTGATGCTGTCGTCCGTGGCCGTCGCCCAAGCGGCCCCCATCAACGGCGGTGTCGAGGCTCCCACGCCCGACGTGTTTTACAACTTCTATGTGCCTCCTGTGCCCGCCGGCCCGGCCCCGGGCTTCGGTGCGCAGCTCTACGTGGCTCCGCGGCCGGTGCCGCCGCGCGTGGGGCACACCTGGTACACCTATCCGCCCTTCATGCCGCACGAGTTTCTCTACAAGCACCGGCGGCATTATGTCCGGCCGGCCGGCGCGATGGGCATGCGGACTGACGTCCACGCCTACTGGTGGTGACAAGGGAGAGAGCATCGATGCACGCTTGGTACGTCTCGTGGCGATCGGTGGGGACCATGACCATGGCCACCGTCTTCGCGGTTTTGGTCGCTGCTTCGGGCGACGCGGGTGGCCACCGTCGCCACCAGCATCACCACCACGTCGCCTGCACCTCGTGTGAGGCATGTGGCCATCAATGCTGCCGCGAGGGCCTCTGCGGACGCTGCGGCCACTGCGCCCTCTGCGCCCACGGCCACCACTGCCTGCACCACGACACGATCGAGAAGCGCTACTTTCTGCGGAGCCAGGGGAAGAGCTGGCACAGCGTATGGTATGACCCGTCGGTCGGCCGTCCCATGGCCCTCGTCGTGCCGCCGACGGCCGAGTTCACGAGCGAATACTCCTGGGGCGTGCCGAGTTCGCGCGTGATGCCGATCTACCACCAGTTCCGCCGGCCCTATCCCGGCGCCGGCGCCATTCCGGGCGCCGGCGGGGCCATGCTCCCCACGCCGAACCAGCCGAGCGACACGGTCCAGTTCGGCGTCCACCCCGTGCGCGGCCCCTGGGGCGCGTACTAGCGAGTTCGCCCCGTGCCATCGTGGGATAGGCTTTAGCCTGTCATGGCTTCGGTGGTGCGCACCGGCTCGGGGTCGCCCCTACCATCTCGCCGGCTGGCAGGGCAGGCGGTAACCA
>CAZDTC010000630.1:0-1533 GCA_964508125.1 uncultured Candidatus Kuenenia sp. | reverse complement strand
GATCGCCGAATACAAGCGGCAGCGGGCCGCGAAGGCCGGCGGGGCGTCGCGCCAGCTCGCCGGGGCTCGGTAGGCAAAGGGTCGACAGTCGTTCGCTAAAGGTCGCACACGATGGCAAAAGCCCGGGCACTCGATCGCCGCCGCAAGTCGGTGAAGAACATCCGCAAGATCACGCGGACGATGGAGCTCATCGCCACTGCGCGGTTCAAGAAGGCGATGGACCGCTCGATCGCGGCCCGCGACTACACCAAGCACCTCGCCAAGATCCTCGAGAACATCGGCGGCGTGGGAGCCGATGCCGCCCACCCGCTCCTCGAGAGCCGGCCCACGAAGCGGGCGGCCGTGCTCGTGCTCACGGGCAATCGCGGCCTGTGCGGCGGCTACAACTCCAACATCGTGCGGCAGTCGGTGGCCCTTCTCGGCCAATGGAAGAGCGAACAGGTGCCGGCGCAGGTGAGCGTGTCGGGCAAGCGGGGCATCTCGGCCCTCAAGTTCCGCGGCTTCGACATCGGCGAGAAGTACACGCAGTTCGAGGACAAGCCCGAGTTCGCCGCCGTGGCGCCAATTGGCCGGGCCTACCTCGAGGCCTACTCGGCGGGCGCGATCGACCGGCTCGACGTCGTGTACACGCGATTCGACTCGATTGCGAAGCAGGAGGCGGTAACGGAGACGCTCCTGCCGCTCGCGCCCCCCCAGGCCGGCAGCGGCGGCGTGAAGGCGAAGCTGGCTTCCGACGAATACGACTTCTACCCGTCGGCCGAGAGCATCCTCGAGGAGATCCTGCCGGCGAGCTTCCTCTCGCGGCTCTTCAAGTGCTTCCTCGACGCGGCCGTGAGCGAGCAGGTGGCGCGGATGGTGGCCATGAAGGCCGCCACGGAGAACGCCGGCGGGCTGATCAAGAGCCTGTCGAGGCAATACAACCGGGCCAGGCAGTCGCAAATTACCGGTGAGATCATGGAGATTCTTGGAGGGGTCGAAGCCTTGAAGAAGTAGCGAGCATGTTCCTGATGTCGGCGCCTGCCAGCGTCGATGCAGCAGACCTTCGGCTGCTGATCGCCGGCACCCCGATGAATCATCTATCTAACAGATCAACTGACAACTAACACACCACCCGCAGAGGCAAAGACGACAATGGCAAATGGCAGCGTGACCCAGGTGATCGGCTCCACGTTCGACGTTGAGTTTCCGGAGAGCTCGATCCCGGCGATCTACAACGCCGTGCGGATCGACACCGCGAACAAGGGCATCGACCTGCATCTGGTGGGCGAGGTGCAGCAGCACTTGGGCGGCGGCAAGGTCCGCTGCGTGGCCCTCGGCTCGACCGACGGCCTGACGCGCGGTGCCGAGGTGAAAGATACGGGAGCGCCCGTGTCGGTGCCGGTGGGCAAGGCGACGCTCGGCCGCGTGTTCAACCTGCTCGGCGAGCCGATCGACAGCCGTGGCCCGGTCGAGACCCAGGAGCGGTGGCCGATCCATCGCGATCCGCCGCCGGTCAAGGAGCTGACGACGAAGACCGAGCTCTTCGAGACGGGC
>CAZDTC010000629.1:0-1535 GCA_964508125.1 uncultured Candidatus Kuenenia sp. | reverse complement strand
TTTCGCCCACGAGGCGGGCATCCACCAGGACGGCATGCTCAAGGAGCGCCGCACCTACGAGATCATGCGGCCGGAGGACGTGGGCCTCGAGCGGACCGACCTCGTGCTCGGCAAGCACAGCGGCCGGGCGGCCCTCGCCGACCGGGCCAAGGCCCTCGGCTACCAGCTCACGCCGGAGCAGCTCCAGACCGTGTTCGAGCAGTTCAAGCTGCTCGCCGACCGCAAGAAGGAGATCTACGACGGCGACATCGCGGCCCTCTGCGAGCAGCAGTTCTCCACCCTGCCCGAGCAGTACGCCTACGACGGCTACACGCTCGCTTGCCAGAGCGGCTCGACGCCGACGGTAACGCTGCGCGTGCTGCAGAACGGCGAGCCACGGCACGAGACGATCACGGCGGGCGACGGCCCGATCGACGGCATCTTTCTGGCGATCGAGAAGCTCACCGGGATCACGACGGTGTGCCGCGACTTCCGCGTGCAGGCGGTGACGGTGGGCAAGGACGCGCAGGCCGAGGTGACGGTGGAGCTCGAGTATCAGGGCCAGCAGCAGCGCGGCCGCGGCGTGTCGACCGACTCGCTCGAAGCCTCGGCGAAGGCCTTCCTCGCGGCGGTCAACCGCCTCGCCCTCGGCGCCACCCCGCGCCTCCATCCGCAGCGGCTGTAAGACACGGGTTGTCCACAGTGGCGAGGCAAGCACCGGCTCGTGACTGCCCGACCCTCTCGCTTGACGTTCGCCTCGGGCCTCCAGCCCTCGGCTCTCTGCATGTCCGCTTCGCTTTCGCCATCCATGGCTGCGCTCGCTTCCATAGCCCGCTCGAGGGCACGGGCAGCCCCGAGCCTCCCCTTCCTGATTGAGTTGAGGGAGGCTTCGGGCTCCCCGTGTTCCGGGAGCCGGCGTAGCTGACCGGCGCAGGCAGGATGCCGGAGCGCAGGCAGGTCCGAGCGAGTGAAGCCCAGGATGGGCGCAGCGAGCGTCCGGCGACGGGATATGGGGAGCCCGAAGCCGGCGCGCGACCATTCACCAGATCGATCAACCCAAAACTATATCGCTTCTTTACCGCGTTCGCCGGTGCGGATGCGGACGCATTCGTCCATGGGGAGTACGAAGATCTTGCCGTCGCCGATCTCGCCCTCCTCGCCCGACCGGCCGCCCTTCACGATGGCGGCGATGGTGGGCTCGACGAAGTCGTCGTTGACGGCGATCTGGAGCTGCACCTTTCGGAGCAGGTTCACGGCGATCTCGTGGCCGCGGTAGGCCTCGGCGTGCCCGCGCTGCCGGCCGAAGCCCTGCACGTCGAGCACGGTGAGCCGAAACACCTCCACGTCGGAGAGCGCCTGCTTGACGGCCTCGAGCTTGTTGGGCTGGATGATCGCGATGATGAGTTTCATGGGCCACAATCCGGGAACTTCGCTCCATCGTAGCCGAGCGCGCGCAAACGGACACGGGACCAATCAATAACGCAAGACAGGCTAAAGCCTGTCCCACACCGGCACACACCGCTGCCGTGCAGCAGGGCCAAAGGCCCTGCGCCGCA
>CAZDTC010000628.1:0-1535 GCA_964508125.1 uncultured Candidatus Kuenenia sp. | reverse complement strand
GCGAGATGAACCCGACCGACGCGATGGAGCTGCTCGTCAACCGGCTGGCGAAGACCAAGTCGAACGCCGAATTCCTTTCGAGCCTGAAGTCGTAGGGCCGCCATGGAGACGCATTCGGCGGGTCGGCATTGGCGGGGCGCGGCCGACGTGCGGGCCGTGCTCGGCGGCCGCCGCGTGGCCGTGGTCGTGTCGCGATACAACGAGCCCGTGACGGGCCGCCTGCTCGACGGCGCCCTGTTCGCCCTCGAGGCCGGCGGCGTTCCCCGCGACCGGATCGACGTGGCCTGGGTGCCCGGCGCGTTCGAGCTGCCTCTCGCAGCCGATCGGCTCGCCGCCACCGGGGCGTTCGCCGCGGTGCTGTGTCTCGGGGCGATCATCCGCGGGGAGACGTCGCACGACCGCCACATCGCCACGGCCGTGGGGCAGGGGATCGAAGCGACCGCCCGTCGCCACGGCCTGCCGGTGCCGTTCGGCGTACTCACCTGCGACACGCTCGCCCAGGCGTTCGCCCGGGCCGCCGGCAGCCCCGCCGATCGCTTCGCCGGCAACAAGGGGGCCGAGTGCGCCGCGGCGGCGCTCGAGATGATCTCGCTTCTGTCCACGCTCGGCACCTGAACATGCCCGCTCCATCCGCCGCCGTGAAGACGCCCCGCCGCCGCCGTGCCCGAGAGATCGCGCTTCAGGCCCTGTATCGCCTCGACATGAATCCGGCCACGGCCCCGGAAGAGGTCGATCGGTTTCTCGCGGCCCGGTTGTCTGATCGGGGGCTCGAGGCGTTTGCCCGTGGGCTCGTCGTCGGTGTCCAGGAACGACGACAGGAGCTCGACGCTCTCCTCGACAGCCGCGCCGACAACTGGCGCGTGGCCCGGATGGCCGCCACCGACCGGGCCATTCTGCGGATCGCGGCGCACGAACTGCTGACGGGCGGCGTGCCCGGGCCCGTCGTGGCGGACGAGGCGATCGAGCTCGCCAAGCGCTACGGCACCGAGCAGTCGAGCCGATTCGTCGCCGGACTGCTGGGGCGGCTGCTGGGAGACCGCTCCGCGCCGTCGCCGTCGCCCACATCACCCACGCCTTCCTGACTCCGGACCCGCACATGGCGATCTTTGGATTTGGAAAAAAAGACGACGACGCCGAACCGGCCGAGAAGCGCGGCCTCCTCGATCGGCTGCGGGCGGGCCTCTCCAAGACGGCGCAGGTGCTCGCGACCGACGTGCGCGACCTCTTCAAGCGGGAAGGCCGCCTCGTCGACGACGCCTTCCTCGAAGAGCTGCGCGGGGCGCTCGTCCGCACCGACATGGGGCCGGCCGCAGCCGAGGCGATCGTGGCCGACGTGAAGGAGCGGCTCCGGGCCCGGGTCGTCGACCCCGACGTCGTCATCGACTCGATCCGGCGCCAGTTGCTCGAGCGGCTGCAGGCCACGGCGGGCGGCCTCGCCATGGCCGCCACGGGGCCGACCGTGATCCTCGTCACGGGCGTGAACGGCTCCGGCAAGACGACGTCGATCGCCAAGCTCGCGAGGCTCTTCACCCGCG
>CAZDTC010000627.1:0-1539 GCA_964508125.1 uncultured Candidatus Kuenenia sp. | reverse complement strand
GACAGGCTGCCCGATGAGATGCCCTCGATCGGCGCCTGGGCATTGGACCCCAGCGGCATGATCGAGCCCGTGCCGAACTCCTTCTCGATCTGGGCGAGCGTGTTTCTCAGGACCGGGTTTTCGTCCATGAACGACGGCGAGGCGGCCTTGCCACCCTTCCGCTTCTCAGCCATCGACTTCGTCTCTGCCTGCTTCTTTGCCATCCGACCGTTCGCTCCTGCTGTTGCCGACACCATGGCGCTTGCCTCCCACGGTTCCCGGCACGTCGTCGGGGTGGTTGCTTCGCCACCATGAATCGAGCGATTTGCCGCGGAACCGTACACTGAACGTGGGTATACTATCGGCTTCGGGGCGGCGTGGCAAGCAGAATTTTCGCCGCGGGCACCACCTCCGCGGCCCCGGGCGCGCCCCCGGGCTTACTCCCCGATGATCTTCACGAGCACCCGCTTGGGGCGGCGGCCGTCGAATTCACCATAGAAGATCTGCTCCCACGGGCCGAAATCGAGCGCTCCGGCCGTGATCGCCACCACCACCTCGCGACCCATCACCTGCCGCTTGAGGTGGGCATCGGCGTTGTCCTCCCCGGTCCGGTTGTGCCGGTAGACCCGGGGATCGGGATTGAACGGCGCAAGTTTCTCGAGCCACGCCCGGTAGTCGTCATGGAGCCCCGGTTCATCGTCGTTGATGAACACACTGGCCGTGATATGCATCGCATTCACGAGGCACAGCCCCTCGCACACGCCGGAGCGTGCCACGAGCTCGGCCACCCGGGGCGTGATGTTCACGAACCCGACCCGTTCGGGAATCGTGAACGTGAGATGCTCGGTGAGGGATTTCATGGCCGAATATCGTCGAGCGGCTTATGGGTGCGTCTTCACCGAGCCTCGCATCCAAACGCTAAAACGACAGCATCTGCTTGTATTCGGCGATCCGGCGGTCGAGGTCGGCGCGGTCGATGCTCGCCAGGCGGTCGAGGCTGAAGTCTTCCACCGTGAAGCTCGCCGTGATCACGCCGTAGGCCAGGGCTTCCTTGAGGGCCTGGGGGTCGAAGCGGCCGAGGGCGGCGAGGTGGCCCATCATCCCGCCCGCGAAGCTGTCGCCGGCGCCCGTCGGATCGAGCACCTGCGGCGTCGGGTAGGCGGGCATGACGTACATCTCGTGCTCGCTGAAAAACATCGCCCCATGCTCGCCTTTCTTGATGACGACGAACTTCGGCCCCATTTCGCGGACGGCATGGCCTGCCCGCACGAGGTTTTCGTCCTCGGCCAGGAGCTTGGCCTCGGAGTCGTTGAGCACGAGGCCGTCGATGCGGCGCAGCAGTTCCCCGAGTTCGTCGCGCTGGATGTTGATCCACAGATCCATCGTGTCGGCGACGGTGAGCTGCGCGCCGGGCACTTGATCGAGGACGGAGAGCTGGGTTGTCGGTGACGAGTTGCCGAGGAACACGAACTTCGCCTCCTTGTGGCTTCCATTGAGCTTCGGCTTGAACTCGCCGAACACGTTGAGATGCACCTCGAGCGTCTCGCGGTCGTTCATGTT
>CAZDTC010000626.1:0-1542 GCA_964508125.1 uncultured Candidatus Kuenenia sp. | reverse complement strand
GGGGAAGCGGTAGCCGCCGAAGCCGAGCGGGGCGTACACGGGCCAGTCGCCGGGCTTCACGCCCGGCGGTAGACCATACATCTTCCATGTGGGCGTGCGCGGATTCGTCGGCGGGACGAAGTACTTCGGCCGTCGGCCGTGGCCCGTGACGTAGGGCGAGCGGCCCGGCTGATAGGGCGCCTGCCGCTGCGGCGTGCCGTGCGAGAGCGGCTTGGGGTCGCCCACGCGGCTCACGTCTTCGGCGAACGACGCCGACGCGCACTCGAACGTGAAGACGAGAGCGAGCGTAAGGCAGACGATACGTGGCATGGGAAACCTCGGCGCGGGCGCAGACTCTTCCGGAAGTATCGGCAGGCGCGGCCGGGCGACTTGCGGGGAAAATCGGGCTATTTTTTCGGCTTCGCGGGCCGCTTGGCGGGCTTGTCTTGCTGGGCCGCCTTCTGGGCCCCGGCCCAGCGGATCGCGACCGGCAGCCCGAACGCCTTTTCGAAGAGCTCCGTGCGCCGCTCCGCTCCCCAGATGTCCACCTGCGGCTCTTCGTCCGACAAGACTTCGAGCACCACGCCGTCGTCGGCCACGTGGGCGATCACGTCGCGGACCTGCTGCGAGCGGCTGCGATCAAGGCCGCCTGCAATTCGCAGGATCGCGGCCATGCGCTGGATCCGCTGCTGGTCTTCGGCGGAGACACGGGCCAGGTTCTCGTGCTTGCGCTTCGGGTGCGCGCCGCGGTGGTAGCGGGCCACGTTGGCGATCAGCTCGAGGTCGTGGGCGCGGATGCCCGGCAACCGGCTGTTGCGGATGAGGTGGTAGCTGTGCTTGTGGTGCTGGTCGTAGTTGATCACGTAGCCCACGTCCTGCAGCCGGGCCGCGATTTCGAGGAGCGTTCGGTCACCCGCCGCGAGCGAAAGCGGCTCGGCCAGCTGCTCGTGGATCCGGCCGGCGAGCGCCGCCACTTTGCGGCCGTGCTCGAGCTCGCCCGAGCAGGCGGCGGCGAGCCGCTCGATCGCCTCGTCGCGGTGGGTGGGATCGGCCGCAGCCGCGCCGCCGAGCACCTCGTCGATCATCTCACGCACGAGGCCGTCGCGCACGCCCCGCGTGTGGATCAGAAGCGTGTTCACGCGAAAACGCGTGAACAGCGCGTCGATGATCGTCAGGCCCGCGAGGATGATGTCGGCCCGGTCGGGCGTCATCCCCGGCAAGGAGCGGCGGGCCCGCAGTGGCAATTTCTCGAGGCGGTCGAGCAGGTGGCGCACCTCCGCCTGCGACACCTGGTAGCCACCGATGGGGATGTCGACCTGCTTCTTCGCCGCCATCATGAGTTCGGCGAGCGTCGTGAACGTGCCTCCCGAGCCGACGAGGAAGTGGGGAGCGAACAAGGGCCGCGTGGTGCGTTTCTTGAGGCAGGCCTCCACCTCCTCGGCGAGCCGCTCGAGATCGGCGGGGGCCGCGTTCTCTCCGAGCCCGAACTGTTCCGTGAGCCGCACCGCGCCCAGGGGCGTGGAGAAGATCGACTCGATCAGGCCGCCGGTGGCGAAGATGATT
>CAZDTC010000625.1:0-1544 GCA_964508125.1 uncultured Candidatus Kuenenia sp. | reverse complement strand
CGGCTTCGGCACCGCCGGCGGGACGAATCCCGACCAGGTCTCGGGCGAGCAGGCGCGCGAGAGCGAGATGGTGACCGGCGACCTCAACGCGGCCCACGTGGAATGGGTCGTGCAGTACGAGATCTCCGACCCAGGCGAATGGCTCTTCAACAACCGCGAGCCCGGCGCCACGCTCCGCGACCTCGCCGAGAGCGTGATGCGCGAGGTGATCGGTGACCGGACGGTCGACGAGGTGCTGACGGTGGGGCGGCAGGGGATCGAGAACGACGCCATCGCCAAGCTCACGGAGCTGGCCCAGGAGCTGCGACTCGGCCTCCGCGTCCAGCAGGTGCAACTCAAGAACGTCCATCCGCCGGCCCGGGTGCAGTCGGCCTTCGAGGAGGTGAACCGGGCCCAGCAGGAGCGCGAGCAGACGATCAACCAGGCCAACGGCGAATACAACAAGGTCGTGCCGAGGGCCAGCGGCGAGGCGATGCGGCGCGTGAGCGAGGCGGAAGGCTACGCGCTGAAGCGCGTCAAGGAGGCGGAGGGGGACGTGGCCCGCTTCCGGCAGCAGTTCGAGCAGTACGAGCGCTCCCCGGACGTCACCCGGCAGCGCCTCTACCTCGAGACGCTCGCCGAGGTCATCCCCAGGATCGGCGGGAAGGTGATCATCGACGCCGACGCGCGGCAGTTCCTCCCGCTGATGACGCTCCCGGCGCCCGCCCCGGCGGCCACCGAAACGCCGCGTCAGCCGGCCCGCCGCCGCGATCCCCTCTTCCCGGGAGGGGAGCCGTGAGCCCGCTGCCGATCAACCACCCGCTCCTCCGCCTCGGCCGCCGGCTCTCCGACTGGCTGTTCTCGCCGTTGGCCTTCCTGCCGCTGCTGGCCCTCGGGGCGCTGCTCCTCGGCGGGGCCTACACGGTCGACCAGACGGAGCAGGTGGTGATCACGCAGTTCGGCCGGCCGGTGGGCGATGCGATCAACCAGGGCTCCGAGTCGGAGGCCGGCCTCCATTTCAAGCTCCCCTTCGTGCAGACGGTGAACCGCTTCGAGAAGCGGATCCTCGAGTGGGACGGCCCGCCGAGCGAGATGACCACGCGCGACAAGCTGTTCATCGTCGTCGACACCTTCGCCCGCTGGCGGATCGCCGATCCGCTCAAGTATTTCCAGAGCCTGCGCGACGAGCGCAGCGCCGTCTCCCGCCTCGACGACATCATCGGCAGCGAGACCCGCAACGTCGTCGCCCGCCACGACCTCATCGAGGTGGTGCGCTCCGACAAGGAGCGCGTGGCGGAGCGCGACGCCGTGCTCGAGGAGCCCGGGGTGACGGTCTCCACGCTGCCCGGGATCGAATACGGCCGGCGGCAGCTCGAGCACGAGATCCTCGCCGCGGCGGCGCCCAAGGTGACGCTGTGGGGGATCGAGTTGCTCGACGTGCGCGTCAAGCGCCTCAATTACAAGACGGGCGTGATCGAGAAGATCTACGACCGGATGTCGTCGGAGCGGATGCAGATCGCCGAGCGATTCCGCTCCGAGGGGGCCGGCGAGGCGGCGAAGATCGA
>CAZDTC010000624.1:0-1552 GCA_964508125.1 uncultured Candidatus Kuenenia sp. | reverse complement strand
TGCGATGCGCAAGAGCCGATGGGCAGATACGCGGCTTACTCCAAGCGCACCATCAGAGTTGAGAATGGACTAGCGATCGCCCTCGGCGACGGAGCATTGTGCCGCCGGCTCGGACGCCGGCTTGGGCGAGTTAAGGCTGCCAGGGCAGTCCAGCCCGCAACCGAATCCACACGCACTTTGGGCTTGGGGCAACCTTGCTGGCTTCGCTACGCTTTCGCCCATGGAACGTCCGTCCAGCAGCGTGCAGCGTGTCGTCGGATTCGATCCGGGGCTCAACGTCACGGGCTATGGCGTCGTGGAATGCGAAGGACCGCGGGTGCGGCTCGTGGAGGCGGGCACGGTGCGGTCGAGGGGCGAGTCGCTCGAGGAGCGGCTGCACACGATCCACTCCGGCGTGAGCGAGGTGATCGCCGCGTTCAAGCCGACGGCGATGGCGATCGAGCAGGTGTTCTCGCACGCCAGGTTTCCGAAGACCGCGATCCTTCTCGGTCATGCCCGGGGCGTGATCTGCCTGGCGGGCGTGCAGGCCGGTCTCGCGGTGCACCACTACCTCCCCAATCGCGTGAAGAGCACGCTCACCGGCAGCGGCCACGCCGCCAAGGAGCAGATGCAGGCGGCCGTGCAGCGCGAGCTCGGGCTCGGGCAGCGGCCGGAGCCGGCCGACGCCGCCGATGCGCTCGCCGTGGCCCTCGCCGACTACCATCTGCGCCTGCGGCCGCTGTTCTTCGGCACCGCGATCGTGCGGGTGCAGAGCGCCCGCCACTGAAAGGCCCGCGATGATCACGAAAATTTCCGGCGCTGTGGAGCGGGTCGACACCACGGGCAACTCGATCGAACTGGCCGTGGGCCCCGTCGTGCACGAGGTGCTCGTCACGGAGCTCGTCCGCCGCAGCCTGCAGCAAAAATTGGGGCAGCCTGTCACGCTCCACACGCTCGAGTATCTCGAGGGCAATCCCACGCGTGGCAACATGGTGCCGCGGATCGTGGGCTTCCTCTCGGAGGTGGAGCGGGAATTTTTCGAGTTGATCTGCGAGGTCGACGGCGTGGGCGTGCGCAAGGCGCTGCGGGCGATCATCCGGCCCGTCGGCGAGATCGCGACCGCGATCGACGAGCAGGACGTGAAGGCCCTCTCCACCCTCCCGGGCATCGGCGCGGCCACGGCCGAGCGCATGGTGGCGAAGCTCCGCCGCCGGATGCCGAAATTCGCGCTGCTCGTGGCCCGCGAGGCCCCCGGCGAGGCGGCGGCCGGCGACGTGCTCGCCGAGACCTTCGAGGTGCTGCGGTCGCTCGGGCACTCCGATTCCGACGCCCGCCGGCTCGTCGACGCCTTGCGGCAGGAGAAGAAGAAGCCGAAGGACGTGCAGGAAGCCCTCGAGTCGATCTACCGCCAGATGCACAAACCCCGCGCCGGCTCGTAGGACAGGCTTCAGCCTGTCACGTCGTAGGACAGGCGTCCCGCCTGTCACTGCCTCAAGTTGTGCGCCGGCTCGGGGTCGGCGCTACCATCTCGCGTGTCGTTCGACGCGTTGATCGCACGCCGGCTTCGGGCTCC
>CAZDTC010000623.1:0-1552 GCA_964508125.1 uncultured Candidatus Kuenenia sp. | reverse complement strand
GTGCCCCCGGCACCGTGTTCGACATCCACTCCGACGGCACGGCGGCGATCGTCAAGGCGCCGCGGAGCGAGTTTCGCCTGCCGGCTGAAGACCCGATGGAATTTCCGTCGGTGGCCACGTTTCCTGCCGAGCCCTGCTTCGAGCTCTCGACCCCTCTGATGAGGGAGCTCGTCAAGCGGACCGTCTTCGCCACCGACAATGAATCGAGCCGGTTCGCCCTCGGCGGTGTGCTCATGGAACTGACTGGCAAGGGCGTGACGGCCGTCGGCACCGACGGTCGCCGACTCGCCAAGATGGAGGGCCCGGCCACCGCGGTGAACGGCAGCCCCACCGATGCCCAGCCGATCGTGCCCGCCCGCGCGATGCAGCTGATCGAGCGCTGCCTCGGGTCTGCTGAGACGCCCGTCCACGTGGCAGTGCGTTCGAGCGAAATCCTCGTGAAGACGGGCCCCACCACGATCTCCGCCCGGCTTGTCGATGGCCGTTTTCCCCGCTGGCGCGACGTTTTTCCCGACCGGCCCGATGCGGTGCGGGTGAGCCTCGTCGCCGGCCCGCTTCTGGCCGCCGTCCGTCAGGCGGCGATCGTGACGAGCGAGCAGTCGAAGGGGGTCGATTTCGCATTCGAGAACGGCCAGCTCGTGCTCTCCGGCAGATCTGCCGAAAGCGGCGAGAGCCGGATCGAGTTGCCGATCGATCATGCCGGTGCCGGCGTGCGGATCAAGATGGACCCGCGGTTCGTGAGCGATTTCCTGCGGGTGCTCGACGGGGGTGCAAACGTCTCCGTCGAACTGACCGATGCCCAGAGCGCGTGTGTCTGCCGCACCGAAGACGGCTACGGCTACGTGATCATGCCCCTGGCGGCCGACTGACGTGTTGACCATGACCCTGCCACGCCAATCCTCCACCGCCGGCGGCCCCCGTTCGATAGGGAGCGTCGTCTCGCGGCTGCTTGCCCACACCGGTTACGACCAGGAGCAGGCCGCCAGCGGCTTGGCGACAGCCTGGGAGCAGGCCGCCCCCGACACCTTTCGCGGCTGCTCGCAGCCCGGGCTCGTGCGGAAGGGGGTGCTCGAGGTCTTCGTGAGCCATTCGGCGCTCGTTCAGGAGATGGGATTCCACAAGCGCGACGTCCTCGCGAAGCTCGCTGAAATCGTGCCCGCCGAGGGCATCACCGACATCCGCTGCCGCCTGCTCGCCGACGCCGGCCGCTAGCGACTGAACACAACGAGGGAAAGAGAAACCATGCCCGACAAATCGACGCAGCCCGACTACACCGGCGCCGACCTCAAGCATCTCTCCGACCGCGAGCACGTGCGCGAGCGGTTCGGCATGTATATCGGCGACAACACGTCCCGCGGCCTCCACCATCTGGTCTACGAGGTGGTCGACAACTCGATCGACGAGTGCATGGCCGGCCACGCGAAGCACGTGACCGTGACGGTGAACGTCGATGGCAGCGTGACCGTCGAGGACGATGGCCGCGGCATCCCCACCGACCGCCACCCGCAGCTCTCCGAGGAGATGGATCGCGACGTCTCCACGCTCGAGGGCG
>CAZDTC010000622.1:0-1553 GCA_964508125.1 uncultured Candidatus Kuenenia sp. | reverse complement strand
AACGTGTTCGGGCTGCCCTCGGCGGTCGTACCCACGAGCACGCCGTCGTCGACACGGTAGGTGGCCCAGCCACTCACAGCCTTGAATCCGTCGAGTGATCCGTCTGCAAACCACTCCCGCCAGGGCGCTTCGGCCGACGCTCCGCGGATCGCGGCGAACATCAGGCATCCGGCACTGGCCAACTTCCACACCTTCCGGCGTCCTCTCATCTCAGTCGTCTCCTGTTGAACACTCCGCGTTCGGCGGCCACGAGCCGCCCGGCGCCGCCCGTCCACCGGCCGTGTTGCGCAGCACGGCCGGCGTGGCGGCGAAGGTGCGTTTGAACAGCGTCGTCATGTACGAAATCGAGCGAAAACCGGCCCGCTTCGCGACCGACTTGAGCGGCATATCGGTCGACAGCACCAGCCGCCTGGCCTCCGCCAGCCGCACGTGCAGGATCTGCTCGTGCACCGACCGACCCAGCGCCCGACGGAAGCGCTGGTCGAGCTGCCAGCGCGACAGTTTTGAGCGCCGCACCAGATCCTCGATGGCCAAGCCGTTGACGGCCTCGGCGTTGATGGTCTTGATCGCCGCCGACACCACGGGGTCTTCGATAGCCAGCATCGAGGTCGACTGCCGCACCATCACCCCGCCGGGTGGAAGGGCGACGCGGGCGGGCACCGGCGTCTGCCCGGCGCGACTCCGCGCGCCCGCGCCGGGGCGGATCATCCGCTGGAGCACCCGCGCCGCCTCGTAGCCCATGACGCGCAGCGGCAGGGCGATGCTCGAGAGCGGCGGAATGGGAAGTTCACGCACCAGCGCGTCGTCGCCCGCTCCGATCACCGCGACGTCCTCCGGCACCCGCAAGCGCAGCACCTGGCAGACCTCGAGCACCTGCGCGGCGCGCTCATCGTCGCAGGCCATGATCCCCACGGGCCGCGGCAGCGCCTCCACCCAGGCGGCGAGCTCGCGGCGCAGGCTGGCTGAGGCGGACGCCCCGCTGCCGGCCAGGAGTGTCTCGCATGCACACCCCGCGTCGTTCACGCGCCGGGCGAACGCCCGTGCCCGTGGCTCGCTCCAGGCCGCCGCCGAGGCCTTGTCCAGGCCGAAGAAGCCGAATCGCCGGCACCCCTGCTCGAGAAGATGCTCGGCGGCGAGCGTGGCCACCCGCTCCTCGTCGATCGCCACGAGGGGAACGCCGGCCGGCGCAGCCGTGCCGCACCCTGCCGCGACGGCGACGACTGGCAACCCGGCGGCGGCGGCTGCCCGGATCACATGGCCGTAGGCGTCGAGCGTGACCACGCCGTCGCCGAGCCCGCGACCAAAGAGGCCGGCCCTGCGACCGACGTTCGCCGGAAAGGGCTGCGGCTCCACGTGCACGTGCCACCCGTTCAAACCTCTAGCGTAGGCCGCGACCCCTGCGGCCACGGCCCGGTCGAATCGGCGGCCCGGATCGACGACGACCGCGACAGACACGCCCGGCGATGCGGGTTTCTTCAATCGGCCAGACGATCTCGAGGTCGACGCACTGGACATTGGCTGGATCACGAGCGGGCTCTCGGCCGGGGCCACGA
>CAZDTC010000621.1:0-1554 GCA_964508125.1 uncultured Candidatus Kuenenia sp. | reverse complement strand
CCGTAGGCGTAGTAGTCGTCGGGGTGGAGGCGGACGCGCTTCCCGGGGTGAAGGAAGCTGCGCGGCACCCAGGTGGGCGAGAGCCGGAGGATGCCCTTGCCGGCGTTCAGCGCCTTGTCGAGGGCGCCGCCCACGTTCTTCGACTCGGGCAGCTTGGCAGATTTTTTCGATGCGGTGGCGGTGGCCATAAATGAAAACCCCTCAGGAAAAATGCGGCCGTGATAGAGGCGTTGTTGTAAGGATCACGGAAAAGGCCCGCAAGAAGCGGCTACCTGGGCAGCCGTTCCCTCCGAAGGATTCCGCCCCTGTGGATGATCGATTTCAGTCGGCCGACAGGTTCGCGGACAAAGAGTGGATCGCCTCGGCGAGTCGCAGGACCGACAGCGGCGCGGAGCCCTCGGCCTTGTTGTTGATCGTGATGAACACGTCGTGGTCGGCGGCGGCCGCCGCTCGGGCAAGCCGAGCCAGAGCGTGGCGGCTCGCGGCATCCTCCTCGACGAGTCGGTTGAACGGAAAATAGTCGGCCTTGGCCCCGTCGTAGTCGCGACCGGCGTGCAGGTTCCAGCGCACCACCAGCGGCATCCGACAGTCGGCGGCATCGATGCCGAATACAAGAGCCTGCTCGCCGACAGGCGGCATCCGCGCGTGCACGGCCAGGCAGGGCGCGGCGCCCGAGTCGGCAAGCGCCGCGCCGAAGGCGGCCGTGACGAGTTCGGGATCGCGCACCTCCACGGCATAGATCGGCCCGCGTGGCAGCACCGTCATGAAGGCCGCGATCCGGGCGGTGAGCCGGGGCGCGTCGGCGAGCAGCCGTCGGCCGAGCGGCGGAAACTGAAACACGAGCGGCCCGGCCTTCGCTCCGAGCCCGGCGACGGCCGGCTGCACGAACGCTGCCGCTGCGGCGGCCGCATCGAGAAACGTCGGATTGTCGCGGGCCGCCTCGCCCGACCCGGGCTTCCGCACCACCGGATCGGTGATCGCCGCCGGCGCCTTGACGACGAAGCGGAAGCCGGCCGGCACCTGGGCCGCGTAGCGGGCGAACTCGTTACGTGAGAGCGGCGCGTAGAACGTGCGATCGAGGCTCACCGTGCGGAAGAGCGGATGCTTCGCGTAGGCGGCGAGCCCGTGCCGGGCGAGCATCTGCTCGGTCGCCGGCTTGCCGTTGCCTGCGGCGTAGACGAGCCTCGTCCAGCCGGGAAACGACCAGCTCGACGTGCCCAGATGAATGCGATCAGGCAGCGACTCGCCGAGCCTTCGCACGGCGTCGGGCATGGGGGCGGGATCGACCCCGTCGGCATCGGCGAAGAGCGGCAGTTGGGAGGGGCTCATCGCCTGGCAAGTCTACGGCCCGGCAGGTGGGCCCGGCGACTCACGGAGCCTTCCGCTTGGCCACAGGTGAGACCTCTTCGAGGTGAAACTCCTTGCGGCTGAGCGCCTCGTAGTGATGGCCAATGTCGATCTGCGCCCCTTCGGTGACACGGTTGCCGTGTTCGTCGAGTCGGGCGTTCATCGTGGCCTTCTTGCCGCTGCGGCAGATCGTCTTGATCTCGAGGA
>CAZDTC010000620.1:0-1555 GCA_964508125.1 uncultured Candidatus Kuenenia sp. | reverse complement strand
TGATCATCGAGTCCATGTTGCCGGCCGACACGCCGAAGAAGAGCCGCGGCCGGCCGAACTGTCTCCACGGCTCGCACGACTGCCAATCGGGCTGGGCGAGCACGGCCACGCGGAACCCGGCGGCCTCGAGCAGCCGCGCGAGCAGGCCGTTGGCGAAGCTCGGATGATCGACGTAGGCATCGCCGCTCACGAACACGACGTCCACTTGATCCCAGCCACGTGCCAGCATCTCCGCGCGTGTCGTGGGCAGCGGTGCAGCGGGAGACGGAACGGCTGAGGAAGCCCGGGTGGGGGCGAATGGGAGCGTCATGGCCGCTGGGAGCCCGAGGGCAGAAGACGAGAACCCTCAAGTGTAGCCGCGGGAAAACCGCGCGGCGGGCGGCTGGTATATTCGGAAGATTCCCGCCGGACTTCCATATGCCCGCCCTGATTCGCCTTGCGATCGCCGTGCCGCTGCTGGTGGCGATGGCGTCCGTCGTGGCGGACGAGCCGCCCGCGACCACCGAGACCGCCGAGATCGCCACGTGGGTCGAGCAACTCGGGGCCGAGCAGTTTTCCCAGCGTGAGGCGGCCAGCAAGAGCCTCGCCTCCGCCGGGCAGGCGGCGTTGGGGCCGCTGGGCGACGCGATTGGTCGCGACGACCTCGAGGTGGCCAGCAGGGCGATCGAGATCGTATGTGGATTTTTGGACAGCGACGACGACGTGCTGGCCGGCGCGGCTGAGAAACTGCTGGAGACGATCGCCGAAGGCCCGCCCTCGGCTGTGACCAGGCTCGCCGACGGGGCGCTCGAGTTCCATCACCGGGGCATGACGCAGGCCACGCGGGAGAAGCTCGAGGCGCTCGGGGCGGTGATCTCGGAGGGGATGTTCCTGAGCGGCAATCGGGGCCTCCAGGTAATCCTGAACACCCGCTGGCGGGGCACGTCGGAGGACCTTCGGCTCCTCTCCCGGCTGCAGGGCGTGCGGCTCGTGGGGGCATTCGGCGTGCCGCTCGACGCCGCGGCCGTGGCCGCCCTGGGCCGCCTCCATGGCGTCGAGGCGATGCAGCTCTACGGCACCGGCGTCAGCGACGATCTCCTGGCCGCGTTGACCGCGAAACTTCCCAACGCGCGGATCGACGTCCGCAAGGGGGGCAAGCTCGGCGTCGCGGGCCAGCCGATGATCGGGCCGTGCGTGATCACGCACGTGCAGGAGGGTTCGGCAGCCGCCAAGGCCGAGCTGCAGATCGGCGACGTCGTGCTCTCGATCGACGGCACGGCGGTGGCAAACTTCGAGGCTCTCACGACGGAGGTCGGCCGCCACGGCCCCGGCGACACGATCACGCTCGAGATCGACCGCACCGTGCCGGGAGAGCCGGCCAGGCGATTCAAGAGCGCCGTCGTGCTCGATGGGTGGGAGTGATCCATGACATCCTCCAGCAACCCCGCCGAGACGGTCGACGTCCGCTGGCATGCCCACGCGGTGACCCGCGCCCATCGCGAGCGAACCGCCGGCCACAAGGGCTGCGTGCTCTGGTTCACCGGGCTCTCCGGCTGCGGCAAGAGCACGCTCGCCA
>CAZDTC010000619.1:0-1559 GCA_964508125.1 uncultured Candidatus Kuenenia sp. | reverse complement strand
CCTCGTGCTGCCGCTGGCGGCTCCGGGGCTCGTGATCACGGCGTTGTTCAGCTTCATGACGGCCTGGAGCGAATACATCGTGGCCGCGCAGGTGATGCAGGACGAGGAGATGTTCACGCTGCCGCTGGGCATCAAGAGCTTCCAGGCAAGCCTGTCGTCGCAGTGGGGGCTCTACGCGGCCGCATCGATCCTCGTGAGCCTGCCCGTGATCGTGGTGTTTCTGGCGCTGAGCCGGTATCTGGTCAACGGCCTCACGCTCGGTTCGGTGAAGGAATAAGGATCGCCCATGGCCGCCGTCACGCTCGACGCCCTCGAGAAGAAGTATGCCAACGGCTTCCACGCGGTCCGCGGCGTGTCGCTCGAGATCGCGGCCGGCGAGTTTCTCGTGCTGGTCGGGCCGTCGGGCTGCGGCAAGTCGACGACCCTGCGGATGGTGGCCGGGCTCGAGGAGATCAGCGGGGGCACCGTGCGGATCGGAGACCGCGTCGTCAACGACGTGGCCCCGGGCGACCGCGACATCGCGATGGTGTTCCAGAACTACGCCCTCTACCCCCACCTTTCGGTCCGCGACAACATGGCCTTCGGCCTGCGGATGCGCGGCACGCCGGCTGCCGAGATCGACCGGCGCGTGGCGGCGGCCGCCGAGTCGCTCTCGATCGGCCACCTCCTCGACCGTCGGCCCCGCGAGCTGTCCGGCGGGCAGCGGCAGCGGGTGGCGCTCGGCCGGGCGATCGTCCGCGATCCGAAGGTGTTTTTGTTCGACGAGCCCCTCTCGAATCTCGACGCCAAGCTCCGCGTGCAGATGCGGGCCGAGATCGCCCGCCTGCACCGCCGCCTGGGGGCGACGGTGATCTACGTGACCCACGACCAGGTGGAGGCGATGACGCTCGGGCAGCGGATCGTGCTCATGAACCACGGCGTCGTGCAGCAGGTCGATGCGCCGCTCGAGATCTACCGACGCCCCGCGAATCGATTCGTCGCCTCGTTCATCGGCAGCCCGACGATGAACTTCCTGCCCGGCGCGGTGGCCGACGGGGCTTTTCACGTGGCGGGCTGCGGGCTGCGGCTGCCGCTCGGGGCCTCCGTCGCGCCGGCCGGCCCGGCCGTGCTCGGCATCCGGCCCGAGGATTTCCGAATGGCAGCGGCCGGCGACGGCATTCCTTTCGCCACGGTCGTGCTCGACATCGCGGAGCACCTCGGCCACGAGACGCTCGCCCACTTCACGCTGCCCGGCGCCGAGTCAGCCACATGGATCGCACGGTTGCCGGGCGATGCTCCGCTGCAGGCGGGGGATCGGGTTGAACTCGCCGTCCGCCCGGACGCGCTCCACTTCTTCGCCGCCGACGACGACGGGCAGCGGCTCAATTAGACCGGCGACGAGTGGTCGCTGCGCGCCTCGCTCCGCTGTCGCAGGCGGACGATGCCCCACGCCGCAAGACTGGCCGCCAGCAAGACGGAGGCAGCCGGCTCCGGCACGGCCGTGAACCCGCCGCTCATCAGCCCGAGGTCGCCGCCGCCGCCGAAGCCCAGCGCCGACAGCCCGCCCGGCGCCGTGTTGT
>CAZDTC010000618.1:0-1559 GCA_964508125.1 uncultured Candidatus Kuenenia sp. | reverse complement strand
CCTCACGCTCATCAAGGTGCTGGCGCTGTTGGTCGTGGTGTGGACGGCGAGCGTCGCGGTGGCCGACGAGATCGAGGGCCGCACGGCCCTCACCGTGCTCTCCAAGCCGCTCACCCGGCCGCAGTTCATCCTGGGCAAGTTCGCCGGCCTCGTGCTCGTGGCCCTGCTCGTGTTCCTGATCCTGGGCGCAGTGCTGATGGCCACCACGAGCCTGAAGGTGGTGTATGACGCACGCGAGTCGTCGAAGGTCGACCCTCTGTGGCGCGACTGCGCCGACGAGATGATCACGGTTGTGCCGGGCCTCGTGCTCTCGCTGTTGGAGACGATCCTCCTCGCCGCGGTAAGCCTCGCCGTGTCGACCAGGCTCGGGATGATCCCCAACCTGATCATCTGCTTCACGATCTACGCGCTCGGGCATCTCGTGCCGCTGATCGTGCAGTCGAGCGTGGGCAAGTTTGCGATCGTGAGATTCGTGGGGCAGTTGTTCGCCACGCTCCTGCCGGTGCTCGAGCACTTCACGATCGAGGCGGCGGTGGTGGGCGGCGTGCCCGTTCCATGGACCTACCTCGGCTGGGCCGCGCTCTATGCGGCGCTCTACTCGACCGTGGCCCTCCTCGTGGCCCTCGTGCTCTTCCAGAACCGCGATCTCGCGTAGCCGTGGGGCAAGGCGTCTCGCTTGCCGACGACCGCCTACCGAACGACGCCGGTGCGGCCGCTGACGCCGATCAACCCGAGCCCATCGGTCTGGCCCGGCAGCGACTGGCCGCCGTACGTCTGCCACGGCGTGGAAGCGGCCTCGGCCTTGCCGTCGAAGAACAGCGTGATCCCGCCCGGCAGCCGGCGCTCGATCCGCGGCCCCACCTCGAGCCCGATCCGGCCCGACTGGTTGTTCTGCCCCACGTGCGTCCGCACCTCGAGCGACTCGCGGCCGCGGCCATGCTCGGCCGCCATGCCGACGCCCCCCACCCACTTCGCGGGCCCCTCGCTGATCGCGGTGCGATCGGCCTGCAGCCCCGCGATCACGTCGAGGCCCTCGATCCGATGCCGCACCTCCGCCATGAGCGGCCGCACCTGATCAGACGCGGTCGGCCCCTTCACCACCACGCCGAGCGCCGCGGCCTCTTCCTGAGCTTCGAGATCGCTCGCACGGAGAGCGGCCGCGAGCGACGACACGCCCTCGAAATCATGGAGCAGCGGATCGTCACCCCGCGCCGCCACACCGGCCGCCGCCACCGCGATGAACGCCGCCCACCTCATGCCGCCCGCCTCCCGGCTTGTTTATCGGCGTTTCGGGCCGCTGCTCTCCGCTGGACGCCAGTTGCGCGCGCCGACTCGTAGGCGCAGGGAACTTCCGGCGGAGACGGTCGGTGCGATGCGCAAGAGCCGATGGGCAGATACGCGGCTTACTCCAAGCGCTAGGCCCGGAGGGCCGGGTGCGGACCAGCCGGCGGCGCCCGGCCAAGGGAAGTTCGGCACGATGCCGAGACTTCCCGTGAAGTAGCCGAGCGATCGCCCTCGGCGATGGAGCAGCGTGCCGCCGGCTCCGAATGCGGGTGATT
>CAZDTC010000617.1:0-1560 GCA_964508125.1 uncultured Candidatus Kuenenia sp. | reverse complement strand
GCATCGCGGAGATCGACACGCCCGAGCAGATCGCCTGGGTGAAGGGGGCGATCGTGTCCGCCGTGAGCCGGAAGGGCACGGCCGTCCTGAACGCGGCCGACCCGCTCGTGGTGGCGATGAAGAAGTGGTGCAAGGGGCATATCGTGTACTTCGCGCTCGAACCGGCAAACGCGGTGATCACGGAGCACCTCGCGGCCGGCGGCCGCGCCGCCACCGTGCGCGACGGCTGGATCGTGCTCTGCGACGGTCCGCGTGAGACGCGGCTGGCCCACCTCGAGCGCGTGCCGCTCGTGCACAAGGGGCTCGTGGACTTCCAGGTGGAAAACGTGCTTGCTGGCGCCGCCGCGGCCTGGTGCCTGGGCGTGCCGCTCGAACTGGTGCGACTCGGCCTCGAGAGCTTCTCGTGCGGCACGACCGGCTCGCCCGGCCGCTTCAACCTGCTCGATCTCGAGGGAGCGTCGATCGTGGTCGACTACGGGCACAACGTGCCTTCGCTCGAGCAGATTTGCGCCACCGTGAGGAAGCTGCCGCACGAGCGGCGCACGGCCGTCTACTCGGCGGCGGGCGACCGACGCGACGAGGATCTCATCGCGCAGGGCCGCCTCCTGGGCGAGACCTTCGACCGCGTGGTGATCTACGAAGACGCCTACATCCGCGGCCGCCAGCCGGGCGACATCACGCGGCTCATCTCCCAGGGCATCGCCGAGGCGGTGGCCGGGGGCGCCGCGTGCCTGATCGAGTCGGGTGGCAACTGGGAACAGTCGGCGGCGCTCGTGCTCGACGCCGTCCAGCCGGGCGAGCTGGTGCTGCTCCAGCCCGACACGATCCATCAGACGATGCCGTGGCTCGAAAACCGCTACGGTGCTCGGCTCCGCGACACGCAGTTCGACGAGCTCGCCGGCATCATGGCCCACGACGCTTCGCACCGCGTACCGGCGGACAACGAGCCTGTCGAGGTGGAAAACGGCCGCCTCGGCCGCACCGTCTGTGCCTCGCGAGCAATCGCCCAGGGCGAGACGATCCTGAAGACCTGGGGTCCGCAACAGCCGAAGCGGTCACGCTACACGATGCAGGTCGAGACCGACGTGCACATCCTCCCCGACGGCGTGACGGTCTTGCTCAACCATTCGTGCGCGCCGAACTGCGGCGTGATCATCCGCACGGGCGTAAAGCAGATCGAGGTCCGGGCCCTACGGCCGATCGCCGCGGGCGAGGAACTCGTGGTCGATTACGACACGTTCGAGTACGAGGTGGAGCACATGAAGGGCCCGTGCCTGTGCGGCGCCACGACGTGCCGCGGCCGGGTGGCCGGATACAAGCACCTCGCCGCCGACGTGAAGGTGCGCTACGGTGAATTCATCGCCGACTACCTCCGTATCCTCGACGCCGAAGTCCCCTCGCCGGTCGGAGCGTAGGACAGACTTCCAGCCTGTCCTACCTCAACGCGCCCAATCCGGCTCGGGATTGCCCCCACCATTTCGCCGGACGCTCACTGCGCCCATCCCTGGGCTTCGTTCGCTCGGAGTCACAGGCGCTGCGCCATCCATGGCTCCGCTGGTG
>CAZDTC010000616.1:0-1563 GCA_964508125.1 uncultured Candidatus Kuenenia sp. | reverse complement strand
GCCCGCTCCGCCGCCGCATGCACCGCGAGCACGTCGTTGCCGTCGACCTCTTCGCCCGGCAGGCCGTAATTGGCGGCACGGCGGCCCACGTCGGGGATCCCGCTGGCCTCGGAGAAGGGCACCTCGGTGGCGAACTGGTTGTTTTCGCAGATGAAGAGCGCCGGCAGTTTCCAGATCGAGGCCATGTTGAGGGCCTCATGGAAGGCGCCGTTGTTCACGGCCCCGTCGCCGAAGAAGGCCGCCGCCACGCCGCCGGTGCGGGCGAGCTTGAAGGCGTAGCCGCCGCCCGCTGCCTGGAGCACGCAGGGGCCGACGATGCCGCTCGTGCCGAGCAGGCCGATCTCCGGCGCGAAGAGGTGCATGCTGCCGCCGCGGCCGTGCGAGCAGCCGGTGATGCGGCCGAAGGGCTCGGCAAAGAGCTGCTCGGGCGGCAGCCCCTTCGCCAGCGCGTGGCCGTGGCCGCGGTGGGTGCTGAAGACCACGTCGGCCGGCCCGAGGTGGGCGCACACGCCGGCGGCGACGGCCTCCTGGCCCACGTAGGTGTGGCAGGCGCCGTGGATCAGTCCGCGCTGGTGGCAGCGGGCCAATTCCTCCTCGGCGAGCCGGATCGTGAGCATCGCGCGGAAGAGCCCGAGCAGCGCCGGCCGGTCGAGCGCGGTTGTCGGCGCCGCAGCGCGATCTCCGCGGACCGGTCGTGCCGTCGGTGAGCCGGATCACGAGCATCGAGCGGTAGAGGCCGAGCAACCGATCCTTGTCGAGGCTCGCGGCGGGCGCGTCGTCAGCCCCCCGCCGTCCCCGGGCGGACTTCGTGGCCGCGGAAGTTTTTTCGCGTTTCACGGTCATGCGTCGTCTCCTTGGCGATGCGGGATGGGGAGGGCGATTCAGACCGCGATCACACGGGGCCCCGTCACGCCGTTGACGACGGACGGCAACGCTTCGCCCCGCATCGCCGCCACCGCCAGCCCGGCCGCCGTGGAGCGAAGTCGCCGCACGGCGGCGGCGCTCACGCTCGCGATGTGGGGCGCGAGGATCACGTTGGCTCGGCCCAGGATCGGATGGCCGGCGGGGATCGGCTCGGGGGCGAACACATCGAGGGCGGCGCCGGCCACGTGGCCGGAGTCGAGGGCGGCGACGAGGGCGTCGGGGTCGACGAGATCGCCGCGAGAGAGGTTCACGAGCAAGAGGCCGGGCCGGGCAGCAGCCAGGCTCTGCCTGTTGATGAGGCCCTTCGTCTCCGGGAGCGACGGGCAGTGGAGCGTGATGAGATCGCTCTCCGCGAGCAACTGCGCGAGCGGTGCGGCTGTGGCTCCAAGCGCGGCTATGGCCTCGGGCGACGCCACCGGATCGCTCACGAGCACCTTGCCGCCGAATGCCACGAGCCTGCGCACCACGCCGCGGCCGATCCGGCCGAATCCCACGACGCCGCAGGTCATGCCGGCGAGCGTGCGAAACGTGTGCGGCGGCCCGGCGAGCGTCCACGCCCCCTCGTGGATGAGCCGGCTCTGAGGAGCGACCTGTCGCGTGAGGGCGAGGATGAAGGCCAGCGTGTGGTCGGCCACCTCG
>CAZDTC010000615.1:0-1566 GCA_964508125.1 uncultured Candidatus Kuenenia sp. | reverse complement strand
GGCCGATGGCCGGCCCGAGCGTCGCGTACACCTGCTGCCAGTAGTCGCGCCAGCCGAGTTCGCTCACGAGCTTCGTCGCATCCTCTGGCACTCGCACCCGCTCGAGCGCGTGGTCGCGCACCTCGGCGAGCGAAAGCACGCCGTGGCGGATCCAGGGGGAGAGCCTCGTGACGGCGCCGTCCACGTGGTTGCGCGTGGTGGCGTAGGCGACCGGGTCGATCCCGGCGAGCCGGGCAAGCGCGGCCCGGCGCCCGCCCCGCACCTCCATGCGGGCCACCGCCTCCACCGTTTGCTGACGGACGGCCTCCGGGAACAGGGCGGCGAGCCGGGCGATGAGCGCAGCCCGATCGGCGGCGAGCGATGCGAGATCCGTGAGATTGTCGGTCATGGTGGGGCTCGATGAAGAAGGATTCGTCACGCGGAGTCGCGCCGCTGCCGCCTCACGGCCATCATGCCTCTTTCCTGGGCATCGGAATGCCCCAAAATCGCGCCCTTTCCTGGATTGCGGCGTTGCCGCTGCGCACGAGCGGGGCGGTTCTCACGAAGCGCAAACATCGCGAAAACGGCGTGAGACCCGGGAAAAACAAATCCTTTTCAAGCCTGTGCACAGCGGGATGCTGCCGGTCAACGCAACTCCGGCACGGCGTTTGCACCCTCCACCACGGAAATTTTTTGGGCAGTCAGGACGTCCCTGATGCACGGAAGGACAAGGCCCTGCGGAGGAGCCCCCTTCCGGAGTTTGTTTCCCTTCTGGAGTCGCATGATGCGTTCTACGCCACTCTTTTCCTGTGGCCTCATTCTGGCCCTCGTTCTCGGGTTTGCATGGTGCACCGGCTCGCCGGTGCTTGCTCAAGAAACCGCCGCAGCGGCTGCCGCCCCCGCGACGCCCGCCCCGCCCACCGTCGAGGAGATGGTGCCCAAGTTGTGGATGGCGGCGGACACCGTGTGGGTGCTGATCTGCTCGATGCTCGTGTTCTTCATGAACCTGGGCTTCGGCTGCGTGGAATCAGGGTTTGCCCGCGCGAAAAACGCGGTGAACATCCTCTCCAAAAACTTCATCGTGTTCGCAGCCACGGCGCTCGCCTACTGGCTGTTCGGCTGGGACCTGATGTTTGGAGCGGGTGACGGCGCCTGGATCGGCAACTCCGGTTCGTGGATGGTCGGCGGCGCCGACAACAGCCCCGCGATGGGCGACAAGTATCAAGGCGTCTACGGAGCCATCAGTTGGGCGAACGTGCCCCTGTGGACGAAGTTTTTCTTCCAGCTTGTGTTCGCGGGGACGGCCGCCACGATCGTGTCGGGGGCCGTGGCCGAGCGGATCAAGTATCACACGTTCATCATCTTCAGCTTCCTCATGGCACTCGTGATCTATCCGGTCACCGGCCACTGGATCTGGGGCTTCGGCTATCTCGCCAAGGAGTGGAATTTCTGGGACTTCGCCGGCTCGACGGTGGTGCACTCGGTGGGTGGCTGGGCTGCCCTGACCGGCGCGCTGATCCTCGGCCCGCGTATCGGGAAGTATGGCTCTGACGGCAGGGTGCACGCCATTCCCGGCCACAACATGAC
>CAZDTC010000614.1:0-1568 GCA_964508125.1 uncultured Candidatus Kuenenia sp. | reverse complement strand
GAGACGAGATCCTGACCGAGATTGCCCTGGGAACCGAGGATGAGGATTTTCATGGGGGTCCTTCATCAGGGGCGTTGTAGCAACGGATCGCGAATCACGAGCCCCGGGATCTTCACGAATCCGCCGTCGTGCGTCCACAGCTCGGTTGCTCCGCCGTCAAGCGCACAGAGCCCAATCTGCACATCGAAGATTCGTGATCCTTTCACCCCCAAGTCGGCCGCCAGCTGGACTAGCCGCGCGGAAAAGCCGAGCCCCGGCTTGAGGTCTTCAACGCCGCTTTCCCGAAGCGACGCCAAAAAATCAGCCGCCGACTTTGGTGGCGACGGCCTGCCGCTCGCGGTTGGATGCGTGACGATGCTGAATGTGAACGCCGGTCGAAAAGTGCAGCGCGGGGCGGGGTAGCCCGGCCGGTCGAAAAATGCAGCGCACAACTGTGCAGCGGTGTCGGTCAGGAGAATCGCGGCGAAGCCGCGATATCCCCCTACCGAGAGCGAGGCACGAGGAGTGTATGCAGACATGGAGAAGTGGACCGAGATTCGCCGCCGAGTGTTGACGGGCGAGTTGTCGAAGCGGGCCGCGTGCCAGGAGTACGGCATCAACTGGCGAACGCTGGTGAAGATGCTCGCGCACGCGGAACCACCTGGTTATCGCCGAAAGGCGAAGCGTGAGCAGCCGGTCGTCGGCCCGCACCTCACTTGGATTCACGATGTGCTGGAGCACGACAAGCAGGAGCCGGTGAAGCAGAGGCACACCGCGAAGCGGATCTTCGACCGCCTGAAGGTCGAGCGCGGTTACACCGGCGGCTACACGATGGTGAAGGAAGCGGTCCGGACGTGGAAGGACGCCACGAAGGAGGTGTTCGTTCCTCTCTCTCACCCGCCGGGCGAGTCGCAGGTGGACTTTGGGTTCGCCTACGTGGATGTTGCCGGTGAGCGGCAGCAGGTCGCCCTGTTCGTCATGTCGCTGCCGTACTCCGACGCTGTCTACATCCAGGCCTTTCCGCGAGAGTGCACTGAGGCATTCGTCGAGGGTCACAACCGGGCCTTCCGCTTCATCGGGGGCGTGCCTCGGAAGATCCGTTACGACAACAGCAAGATCGCGGTGGCGAAGATCACCGGCAGCCGTGAGCGGCAGGTGACGAAGGAGTTCCAGCGACTCCAGAGCCATTACCTGTTCGAGACGCAGTTCTGCCTCGTGCGCCGAGCCAATGAGAAGGGGCACGTCGAGGGGTTGGTGGACTTCGGCCGTGCGAACTTCCTGGTGCCAGTGCCGAAGGTGGCGTCGCTCGTGGAACTCAACGAGACGCTCGAGGAACGGTGCCGGGACGATCTTGGGCGACGGTCGTGGGGCAAGAACGGCACGAAGGCCCTGCGGCTGGAGGAGGAACGCTCCGCGTTCCTTCCGCTCCCAGCGCAGGAGTGCGAGGCTCGACGGATCACGCAGGCGAACGCCAACTCCCTGTCACTGGTGCAGTTCGACACGAACCGATACAGCGTCCCGGTGAAGTACGCCCACCGGACGATCACGGTGGTGGCGACCGTCGATGACGTGAAGCTGGTCTACGAGGA
>CAZDTC010000613.1:0-1570 GCA_964508125.1 uncultured Candidatus Kuenenia sp. | reverse complement strand
CCGGCAGCACGATGCCGAAGCCGAGCAGGTCGATGAACACGGTGAGAAACACGACGAGCAGCGCCCCCTTGGGTGGACTCATGGCCGGCTCTTGCGAAGATGGCGACGCAGCGCTGGCCATGCGGGAAGATGCCCTCGAAATGCTAGACTCTCTTCATGAACGCCATGAGCGATCGCCGCCGAGCCACCGACGACGACCAGCCCGCGGAGGCCATGAGCGTTTCAGAGGTCACCGCCTGCGTCAAGCAGACCCTCGAGACGACGTTCAACGACGTGTGGGTGACGGGCGAGGTGTCGAGCCTCGTGCGGGCCTCGTCGGGCCATCTCTATCTCTCGCTCAAGGACGAAGGCGCGGTCCTGAAAGCGGTGGTGTGGCGCGGCACGGTGCCGACGCTCGCGATCGAGCCGGCCGACGGGCTCGAGGTGCTCTGCCACGGCCGCCTCGAGGTCTATCCGCCCCGCGGCACCTACCAGCTCACGATTGACCGCCTCCACGCCGTGGGCACGGGCACGCTCGAGGCGCGGCTCCGCAAACTCCATGCGACGCTCGAAGCGGAGGGCCTGTTCGCCCCGGGCCGGAAGCGGCCGCTGCCGGCGTTTCCGCGCCGTGTGGCGGTGGTTACGAGCCCGAGTGGGGCTGCGATCGCCGACTTCCTCGAGACCTTTCGCTCCCGCTGGCGTGGCTGCGAGGTGCTCGTCGTGCCGGCGCGGGTGCAGGGCGCCGGCGCGGCGGAGGAGCTCGCAGCGGCGCTTGCGATCGCGGCAAGGCTCGTGCCCGCCGTCGACGTGATCGCGCTCGTGCGCGGTGGCGGCAGTCTCGAGGATCTGTGGTCGTTCAACGAAGAGGTGCTCGTGCGGGCCGTGGCGGCCTCGCCGATCCCGGTCGTGTCGGGCGTGGGGCACGAGATCGACGTCTCGCTGTGCGACCTCGCCGCCGACGTGCGGGCCCTCACGCCGACCGACGCCGCCGTGCGGATCGCCCCTGACAGAGCGCAGATCACGGCGGCGCTCGCGGGCTTTGCGACGCGACTTACGACCGGCCTCGGGCGGCGGGTCGAGATGGCCCGCGAGCGGCTCGGGCAGTTCGCCCGGTCGCGGATCCTCGCCGATCCCGCACGGCTCGTTGTCGATCGTCGGGCACTCGTGGAGGAGCGGGCCGGACGGCTCGAGCGGCTCGCCCGCGTGGCCGTGGATCGAGCGGCCGAACGGCTGGGGGCCGCAGTGGCCCGGCTCGAGGCTGGCAGCCCGCTCAAGCTGCTCGCCCGCGGCTACTCCGTCACGACGACAGCCGGCTCGACTGCGCCGCTCACGTCGGTCGCCACTGTCGCGCCCGGCGCCACACTCGTCACGCAGCTTGTCGACGGCCGGCTCGAGAGCACCGTCACCTCGATCGACCACGCGCCGATCACCATTCGGGAAAGGAGTGCGAACCATGCCTGACCGCGACGACCGCCGACACGAACGGGAGCCCGACGCCGCAGCCGCAAACTCCACGCAGCCACCCTCGTTTGAAGCGGGGCTCGCCCAGCTTGCCGACCTCGTCAACCGACTCGAGGGAGGAGGACTCGGG
>CAZDTC010000612.1:0-1573 GCA_964508125.1 uncultured Candidatus Kuenenia sp. | reverse complement strand
TGTCGATCACCGTGCCGGGTTGGAAGGCGGCGGCGAGCGGCGGCGCTACGACGGAGATCTTCGAAGACCGGACGGTCGCGGGCGACAGACAGACCTGGTCCGACACATTCGGACCGTGGACGGTCCGCATTTCCACCCACAAGACCGCAGACGGCGGCCTGCCGCGGTGAGCCGCCGCTTCGGCAGCCTCGTCACTCTTCCAACGTGATGTCGAATCGTTGGGATCCGCCCACGAGCTTGATGCGGAGCGGCGACGTCGCGCGGCTGGCGTAGCGCGTCGGAATCGCCACGCCCGCGTCGGCGGGCGGCGCCTTCAACTCCGGCATCTCGGCGAACCCCCTGTCGGTCGGCAGGATGTTTTCGCCCGGCGGCGGCTTTGGCGGCTTGGCCGGCGGCTTATCGCACTCCACGGTCACGACGGCCTCGCCCACCGGAACGTCGCGCGCCGCGAACCGGCCCGCGATGATCCTGCCGGTCACCACGCGGCCCGTGCTCGCGAACACCGCCACCATGCCGTTGGGAACGGGCTCGCCCCGGTAGGTGACCATGCCTTCGATCGAGCCCGTCGATCGGCCGCAGCCCGCGGCAGCCGCGAGAACGATCGCTCCGAGCGCCGCGCAGGCGGCGGATGGCATGCGCTTCGGGATCACGGCACGCCACCAGCGGGGATGTTTTCCTGCCCCTGCGACGTGACGAGCATCCACCACACCGCGGGCGCGATCGATTCACCGAGGAAGCCCGTGCTGCCGTCGCAGCGGGCCACGATGATCCCGGACTGGCGGTTCGTCGAGGCCACCCGGCAACTGGTGTTTTGCGGGAGGCCGCCGGCCACGAACTTCGAGGCCTCGCCAGTGCTGCCAGCGTAGCCCGGGAGGGCGAATCCGGGCCGGCGCGGATCCCATTCGCCCGCCCAATGGTTGGAGCCGTCGCTGGCCGCACCGAACTTTTCGGCGAACATCAGCGTCTTCGTCGAGCCGTCGAGAAGCTTGGCCTGATTCATCCGCCCAAACCAATACCAGTTGTCGGCGAAAGAATTCACCCACCAACCTGCTCCGGGGGGGGCCATGTCGGCCTTTGGGTTGCCGAACGCCTGGAAGTTGTAGCCGAACGACGTGATCCCCCACCCGTAGAGCGGATCGATGCCGCCGTTCCTCGCGCTCGGATCGTCGGGGCTGAGGAAGGTCGACACGGCACGATAGCAGACCAAGTCGTCGGTGTTGGAAATCCATGAACTCCAGCTGTGCCTGGGATTGCCGGGGTGAACGTTGCTCATTGCGGCATCGTAGAGCCGCTGCTGCTCGATGAATGGGAGGATGTGGAAGAACACCGGCCCGTAGAGCCCGTTTTCGCTGGCAGCGCCCTGGGCGGGCGGAAAGAATTTCTTCGCGCTGGCATGGCTGGCGACGCCCAGCGACAGTTGGCGGAGGCTGTTGGCAATCTGGGTTCGCCGGGCCGAGGCACGCGTGCTTTGCACCGCCGGTAGCAGCAGGCCCACGAGCACGCCGATGATCGCGATCACGACGAGCAACTCGACGAGCGTGAATCCGCGAACGTCGGACTGCGGGCTTCTCAT
>CAZDTC010000611.1:0-1577 GCA_964508125.1 uncultured Candidatus Kuenenia sp. | reverse complement strand
ATCGCCCTCGGCGATGGAGCAGCGTGCCGCCGGCTCCGAATGCGGGTGATTATCGACCGCCCTGCCGTCCGGCGACGGGATACGGGGATCCCGAAGCCGGCGCGCAACCAAAAGGGCATGACAGGCTGAAGCCTGTCCTACTTTGTCGCACTTGTCACGTTCCAGCCGGCCGAAGGTACGCTTCATCCCCGAATCATGGCCCCCGACATACACGACATCGCCGGGCTCGCTGCGCTCTCCGACGAGGAGCTTGCGGCCCAGGCGGCACGGGAAGGATCGGACGGCGCGGCGTTCACGGCGCTCATGGAGCGGTCTCGCGAGCGCGTGTGGCGGGTGTGTTGGCGGCTGATGGGCACGCAGCACGATGCGGAGGATGCCGCGCAGGAGGTGTTCGTGCGGCTGTTCTTCGACAGGGCAAAGTTCGCCGGCCGGTCACGCTACTCGACGTGGCTGCATGGTGTGGCCCTGCGCACGTGCCTGACGCTCCGCCGTTCGCGGTCGCGCCGACGCCGGCGCGAGGAGCCCGAGACGAGCGGGCGTATCGAGGCCGAGGCGACACGGCAGCCCGAGGTGGCGGCCGCGGTCGACGCCAGCCACGACGTGACGAAGCTCCTGGCCGGCCTCGACGAGGAAGACCGGGCCCTCGTGCTGATGAAGTTCGCCGAGGGACACGAATACGATGAACTGGCCGAGATGTTCGGCTCGACGGCGGCCGCCCTGCGGATGCGGGTGAGCCGGATCCGGGCCCGCTTGGCGACGCAGGAACAATGACCGCATCCGACGACCACCCGGAAGCCGACGAGGACGCCGCCGCGCGACAGCCCATGGATCCCATGAACCCGCTCGACCAACTGGAGAAACTGGCCCACGTCGAGGTGCCGCCCGTGCCGGCTGCGCCGACTTTCACGGCAGGCGTGCGTCGCAAGCTCCACCCGCGGCTGCTGGCCCTCCACATCCTCCAGTTCGCGTTCGGGGCCACGGCGTGGGCGCTGGTCCACATGGCGGCCGCCCTCGGCGCAGCGTTCCGCTACACGCTCACCGGCACCTGGCCGGACCGCGGCAAACGCCGCTGAAAGCCGGGCCGCGGAAATTTTCGTTGCGCGGCGCGGGGGCGCGGCAACTCATCTTGTGGCGGCGGGAAAAGCCGTTGCCGACAAAACGCCCGCCGGTGTGGCGCCGGTGCGGTGGAAACAGGCTGGGAAGTCCAGGGACGGGTTTCACGAGGAGATGCAATGAACGATTTCACGAGGGTGGGGCAGACGGCTGCCGACACGGTCAATGTTTCGAAGCAGGCGCTCGTCGACAGCTTCACCCAGGCATGGAGCCAGGTGATCCTGCTCGCGCCGAAGGTGGTGGCGATGGCGGTGGTGCTCGTGGTGGGCTACGTCGTGGCCCGCTGGGTGGGCAGCCTGATCGCGGTGGTGAGCGAGAAGATCGGCCTGCAGACGGCCGCCGAGAAGAGCGGCCTGGCCAAGAGCATGAACGACGTCGGCATCCGCCGGCCGGTGCCGGCCATCGTCGGCGGCATCGTCTTCTGGCTGCTGATGAGCGTGTTCGTGATGGCGGCCTTCAGCATC
>CAZDTC010000610.1:0-1578 GCA_964508125.1 uncultured Candidatus Kuenenia sp. | reverse complement strand
GCTCTCGACGGGGATCATCGGCGAGTTTCTGCCGCTGGCGAAGATCGAGGCGGGGCTTGCGCTCGTCGCCGGCCGGCTCGCGAGCGATGCCGACGCCGTCGTGACCGCCGCCCGCGGCATGATGACCACCGACACGCGGCCCAAGCTCTCGGGCTCCTCATTTCGCGCCGGCAAGACCTCGTGCACGCTGTTCGGCATGGCCAAGGGCGCGGCGATGGTGGGCCCGCGCATGGCGACGATGCTCGGCGTGATCCTCACCGACGCGGCCCTCGAGCCGGCCGACGCCCAGCGGCTCCTCGGCGAGGCCACCGAGCAGACGTTCAACTGCGTGAGCGTCGACGGCCACACGAGCACCAACGACACGGTGCTGCTCCTGGCCAACGGCGCCGCGGAGGCCAAGCCGCTCTCGGGCGCCGCGCTCGACGCCTTCGCCAAGGCCCTCAAAGACGCCTGCGAGGCCCTCGCCCGCGAAATCGCGGACGACGGCGAAGGGGCGACGCACGTCCTCCGGATCGAGGTCACCGGCTGCCGCACCCGCGACGACGCCCGCGAGATCGCGCGGGCGGTGGCCGACAGCCCGCTCGTGAAGACGGCCGTCCACGGGGCCGACCCGAATTGGGGCCGGATCGTGTCGGCGGCAGGCTACTCGGGCGTGAACTTCGATCCAAACCGGCTCGTGCTCCGGCTCAACGGCACGCTCCTCTTCGAGCGGGGCCAGCCGGTGGCGTTCGACGCCGACGCCGTCTCGGCCTCGATCAAGGCGGCCCGGGAAACCCTCATCGAGCTCTCCCTGGGAACCGGCCCGGGCTCGATCCGCTTCTACTCCAGCGACCTGACGGCGGAATACGTCCATCTCAACGCGGACTATCACACCTGACCCGCCTATACTTTCCGCTGGCGGCGGGCGGCCGACGCCGCCTTGACTCGGCCGCCCGGAAAATGTTTGCTTGCCTTCGTTTTCCAGCCCTGGAGCCCCGGGTTTCCATGCCGATCGCCCCCGCCATCCGCCCGACCGTCGTCGCAGTCGACCCCGACGAAGACGATCTCGAAGAAGACGAAGACCTCGACGTCGGCCAGCCGCTGCCCGAGGAGGAATCGAGCTTCGACGATTTCGACGATGATTTCGACGACGACTTCGAGGAGGAGGCGAACGACCCCGACTGGGATCACCCCGAAGAGCCGGAGCCGGCTCCGCCGCCCGCCAAGGCGCCGGGCAAGAGAAAGTAACACACGCGATCGGAGCGTCCGGTGGCAGGCACTCGCACGAGCGACTGGTTCGGCCGGCTGAGCCAGCTCGACTTCGACATCGACTTCTTCGAGAAACTGCTCGCCCGCAACGGCGACTCGATCGAGGTGCTGCGGACGCTCGGTGAGCTGGTCGCCAAGAAGGGCGACGTGCGCCGGGCCCTCGAAATCGACCAGCGGCTGGTGGCGCTCCTGCCCAACGACTTCCTGGCCCGCTACAATCTCGCCTGTTCGCTGGCGCGGGCCGGAAGGCCCGACGAGGCCATCGACTCGCTCACGCGGGCGATCCTCCTGGGCTACGACGACCTCGCCCATCTGGAGGCCGACCCGGAC
>CAZDTC010000609.1:0-1579 GCA_964508125.1 uncultured Candidatus Kuenenia sp. | reverse complement strand
AGCCGTGAGATAGAAGGGGCTGCGCAGACCGACGAGGAACCGGGCCACGAAGAACGCCTTGATGCCGTGCTTCTTGAGCAGGTCCTCGATCGTCTTCTCACGTTCGGCGGTGAGGAATCCAGACCACCACGGGTGCTCTTTGAGGATCCTGGCTCCGAAGAACCGCCCGATCGCATACATCAGGCTGTCGCCGAGCAGGGCCCCGACGAGGCAGGCGGGGAGGGCGTAGTACCACTGCAAGGCGCCCGCTCGGCTGGCCACGCCTGCGGCCACGATCGGCACCTCCTCCGGGACGGGCAGGCCGATGCCGGTGAGCGTGAGAAACAGCACGATGCCGAGGTAGGAACCCCGCTCGAACCAATCGAACATGAGTGGGGCTGTCGAGGGAGCGGGGAAAATTCCTGAGCGTCGGCGGCAGTATAGCCTACGCGATGCGTTCGATCTCCACCCCCGCGTCCGCCGCGACGGCACACGTTTCGGCGTCGAGATTTGCGATCACCACGCGGACGCGGCCCGGAGCCCGCCCCGGCATCACGAGAATCGCGCCGGTGTCGCCGCCGGCCGGGGCGATCCGCCCGAGCGCCTCCTCGCCAAGCACATACAAGGCCGTCGAGAGCGCGTCGGTATCGGCCGCCTCGGGGGCCACGACGGTGGCCGAGATCACCCCCGCCGCCGCCGGCACGCCTGTGCGCGGGTCGAGGATGTGACCCAGCTTCCGCCCGCGGTCGACGAAGAACTGCGTGCCCGACCCGCTCGTGCCGAGCGCCCTGTCGTCGAGCGTGATGGTCGCCAGCCGCTGCCCAGGCCGCAGTGGATGGCGGAGCCCCACGGGCCATCCGCGGCGGCCCGGAAGCGCCGGCCCCTGCACACCGTGCGCGCGCACGCTGCTCTGGCCGCCGTGGACGAGCACGCTCGGCACGCCCGCCATCCGCAGCGTTGCGACGGCCCGATCGATGGCCCAGCCCTTGCCGATGGCCCCGAGATTCAATTCCACGCCCGGCCGCGTGAATCGCACCCGCTTCCCGGACTCGTCGAACTCCACGAACGCGAGGCCTGATCGCGCGCGGGCTGCGGCTAGCTCCTCCGGGCCGGGCGTGCGGCCCCGTCGCTCGAGGAATCCCCACTCGCGCGTCAGTGCGCCACTCGCGCAGTCGAACGCCCCGCCCGTGCGCGTCGCGAGATCGCGGGCATGCAGGAGGAGCGCAAACAGGTCCGGCGACACGCTCTGCCAGTCCTCAACAGCCCGGGCGTTGAGCCGCGCGATCTCGCTCGCATCGCGATACACGGTGATCCGCGCCTCGATCTGTTCCACCAGATCGAGCGCGTCGACGGCGATCTCGGTGGCGTTTTCCACTTCGCCCGCGTTGAATACGACCTCGAACCGGCAGGCCATCAAGTCGCGGCCGACGACGAGGGAATGGAGGTCCACGGCACGCTCTACCGGGGCGCGAGGCCGCGATCGAAGGCGTCCTGGTCGCGGCGGAACACGGCAAGCACGGTGTCGAACCGCTCCAGCGGAATCTGGTAGACGGGCTGCTCGCCCGTGTGCGCGTGGCAGTGGGCCACGAGCAGGCGGTAG
>CAZDTC010000608.1:0-1584 GCA_964508125.1 uncultured Candidatus Kuenenia sp. | reverse complement strand
CTCTTGCGCATCGCACCGACCGTCTCCGCCGGAAGTTCCCGGCGCCTACGAGTTGGGGAGGATCGGGGTTGTCCCCTACCATTGAGACGGCGTATTTGACCAGCGGAGCCATGGATGGCGCAGCGCAGGCAAATCCGAGCGAGCCGTAGCCTGGAGGGCGAAGGCGAGCGTCCGGCGAGATGGTAGGGGCGACCCCGAGCCGGCGCGTCTGACTGGAAGCAAAGCGCCTCGCGTATAATTCGCTCGCGCGAAAGGAGGATTCTTGCCAATCAAGATGCGGTCGGTGTTCGACACGGGGATCGGCCTCGGGCCCGATGGGCGGCCGCCGGTGAACACGGAGCGGAGCGTCACGGCGCTCTCGATCGGGCAGTATCTGATCCGCCGGCTCTCCGACTATGGGATCAGGCACGTGTTCGGGCTGCCCGGCGACTATGTGCTCTCCTTCTACAGCATGCTCGAGCACAGCCCGCTCGACCTCGTGAACTGCACCCGCGAGGACTGCGCCGGGTTTGCGGCCGACGCCTATGCGCGCGTCAACGGCATGGGCGCGGTGTGTGTGACGTATGGCGTGGGAGGCTTGAGCCTCGCCAATTCGATCGCCGGGGCCTACGCGGAGAAGAGCCCGGTCGTGCTGATCTCGGGGGCCCCCGGCATCCGGGAGCGGGTGAACGATCCCCTGCTGCATCACCGCGTGCGCGAATGGCACACGCAGCTCGACGTGTTCGAGCGGATCTGTGCCGCCAGCCGCGAGATCGTCGATCCCGCCACGGCCTTCCGCGACATCGACCACCTGCTCGACACGGCCCACCGGCTCAAGCGGCCGGTGTACATCGAGCTGCCTCGCGACATGGTGGGCGTGGTGCCCGAGCAGATCCGGCCCTATGCCGCCCCGCAGATGAAGAGCGACCCGAGCGCCCTCGCCGAAGCGGTGAAGGAGGCCGTGGCCCGGATCGAGAAGGCGAAGCGGCCCGTGATCATCGCGGGCATCGAGCTGCATCGGCACAAGCTCCAGGGAGAGGTCGTGAAGTTGGCCGAGGCCTCGGGGATCGCGATCGCCTCCACGCTCCTCGCCAAGAGCGTGGTCAGCGAGGTGCATCCGCTCTACATCGGGCTCTACGAGGGGGCGCTCGGCCGCGAGGAGGTGACGCGGTTCGTGGAGGAGAGCGACTGCGTGATCCTGCTCGGCACGCTGCTCACCGATCTCGACCTCGGCATCTTCACGGCCAAGCTCGATGCCGCGAAGAGCATCTACGCCACGACGCACGAACTGCGGATCAGCCACCACCACTTCCACCACGTGCTGCTCGAGGATTTTCTGCGGGCGCTCGTGGCCGCAAAGCCGAAAGCGACGAAGCGGACGCTGCCCCCGGGCCCCGCCGCGGCCCAGGAGCCGTTCACGCTCGCGGCCCACGCCCCGATCACGACGACGCGGCTCGTCCGCCGCCTCGACGAATCGCTCGACGACAAGACGATCGTCGTCGCCGATGTGGGCGATGCATTGTTTGCGTCGAGCGAGCTCGTGATCCGCGGTCAGACGGAGTTCCTCTCGCCCGCCTACTACACGTCGATGGGGTTCGCCGTGCC
>CAZDTC010000607.1:0-1586 GCA_964508125.1 uncultured Candidatus Kuenenia sp. | reverse complement strand
AGCGAAAACTTGTCGGCCACCTCGGCGTGCTTGGGGAGCAATTCCGAGATCTCGAAGGCGTCGCTCTTCGTGCGGATCGGCTTGAAGGGGCCGCGGATCTCCGCTGGAGCGTCGGGCTTCATGTCCCAGAGGTCCATCGTGGATGGGCCGCCAAGATTGAAGATCATGATGCACGACCGCTTCTCGCAGCCGGGCCGCACCTTGCCCTCTGCGGCGGCGCGGGCATATTGCGGCAGCGAGAGGCCGATGGCCGAGAGGGCTCCCACCTGGAGGAAGTCGCGGCGGGTCGGCCCCGCCCCGCAGAGAAGCGCCCGCTCACCGGGCCGTGCGACGCGAAACTCGAACATGGGCCGCCCTCCTTCTCGATAGCGTATCGACGCTCCCCAAATCCTATCTTTGGCGGCCGCTGCCGTCATTTGACGCTGGCCGCATCGCTTTGTATTTAAGGAGCATGAACGCCCAGGAACCTCCGCCGGAGCTGACAGGTTTTGCGGCCGTGCAGGTGCTCGGCCTCTTCGACGCCCTGCCGGATGTGTATCTGTTCGTGAAGGACCGCGAGAGCCGGTTTGTGAAAGTGAACGCAGCCTGGGTCGCGCTTCACGGGCTCGCCTCCGACGCCGAAGCCATCGGCACGAACGATTACGACTACCATCCGCCGGCGCTCGCCGCTCAATACGTGGCCGAGGACGAGCGCGTGATGCGGTCGGGCAGGCCGCTCCGCGACCAGGCCTGGCTCGTGGCCGATCACACCGGCCTGCCGCAGTGGTATCTGTGCACGAAGATGCCGCTCGTGGGGGTCGACGGCGGCGTGGTGGGGCTCGCGGGCGTGCTGCGGCCGTTCGATCACGCCGGCCACGCCCCTGACGAATACCGGCGGCTCACGCCCGTGCTCGAGCACGTGGTCGCCAACTACCGGCGGCGGCTGGCCGTGAACGATCTCGCCCGGCGGGCCGGTCTCTCGCCGAGCCAACTGCAGCGTGAGTTTCGCCGCCTCTTCAACATGACGGTGGGCGACTACATCCTCCGCCTGCGGCTGCTCATGGCCCGCAAGCGCCTGCGGGGCACGACCGACGCCGCGGGCCGGATCGCCACCGACTGCGGCTTCTATGACCAGGCCCACTTCACGCGGGCCTTCAAGCAGCACACGGGCCAGACCCCGCTCGACTACCGTCGCGTTCAAGGCTTGCCCGCGGAAGGCGTCCCGGATAGAACCCGACCTGCCGCGAAGCCGCCTCCGTCGCGAAGGAATCCACCAGTGAAGACGAGCTTCCGCCGATCGCCCCCGACGGGCTTCACGCTCGTGGAATTGCTCGTGGTGATCGCGATCATCGGCGTGCTCGTCGGACTCCTGCTGCCGGCCGTGCAATCGGCGCGCGAGGCGGGCCGGCGCACGGCTTGCAGCAACAGCATGCGGCAGGTGGCCCAGGCCGTGCACCTGGCCGCCGACGCAAATCGGTTTCTGCCCCCGATGGCGGCGCCGTCGTCGAGCGGGACGATCACGATGGCGGCCCCCCCCTACAACGGCTACGTCGGGTTCACGGCGTTCACGTTTCTCTTGCCCTTCATCGAACAGAGCCCGCTCTACG
>CAZDTC010000606.1:0-1588 GCA_964508125.1 uncultured Candidatus Kuenenia sp. | reverse complement strand
CCGGCGCTCGGCTGGTCGCTCGTCGGCGTTGGTCTCGTGGCGGTGCCGCTGGCTCTCGGGCTCTTCCTCTTCCCCGCCGAGATTCGCGGCGGCCGGCCGTCGGCCCCCACCCCCCTGCCCGCCGTGCGGGCCACTTTGCCAGAGCGGCTGCGCGCTCCGTGGGACAGCGCCTCCGACGCCCGCCCCCCGGCGGTGCTCGACCTCGCCCGGGCGGCGCTCGCCGCCTACGAGCCGACCTTCGATTGGGAGGCCGCCGCCACGCGTCTGGGGTTCGACGGCCACGTGCCGCTGGTGGCGGGCTCGACGAGCGGTGTGGTGATGACCCTCGACGACGAGGCCGTGGTCGCCTTCCGGGGCACCGACGACTTCGCCGACTGGTTCACGAATCTCGACGTCGCGCTCGACGCGGCCGGCGAGGTGCACCGCGGGTTCGCCGCGGCCTACGCCTCGGTCCAGGACCAGCTCCGGGCGGCGCTTCGGCACCGCGGCGTGCGGCAGGTGTGGATCACGGGCCACAGCCTCGGCGGCGCGATGGCGGTCATCGCGGCGCTCGATCTCATCCTCGGCGGGGGCGTGCGCGTGCGCGGGGTGATGACCTTCGGCCAGCCGCTCCTGCTGGCCCCGTCGTTCGCCCCGGAGGCCAACCGGCTGCTCGCCGGCCGCTTCCTGCGTTTCATCCATGGCGACGACGTCGTTCCCAGGGTGATTCCGGGGCTGCGGGGCGGCGGCAGCTCGCTGTGGTTCCGGGACGGCGGCACGCTGTTTTTTCCGCCGCGGTCGGTGGTGCGCAGCACGCGCGGCGAGGCGTCTCCGCGGGCGGACGACGAGGGCGGCCCGACGCCACTGACGGAGCGGGAGTTCGCGGAGGAGCAGGCGCGCCTCCGCGGGGCGCGCGAAAGCGCCGAGGCCCGGATGCTGCCGACTGCCGCCGACCATCCGATGACGCGCTACCTCGACGCGGTGGAGCGTCACTTCGGCGCCGGGGGGGGGAGGGGGTGATGGGCCGGCCCGACTCCGGGGGTGCGGCCGGGGCTCGGCTGCGGCTACGATCGCCGGCGGCCGCGGCGTGCTCCGGCGGTGCGTACCCGGCGGGGCAGAGCGGGCTCCGTGGCCCCGAAGCGCGGCGGCGAGGATTCGATGGACTGGCTCGTCTATCTGCTGCGCTGCCGCGACGGCTCGCTCTACACGGGGATCACGAGCGACCTCCCCCGGCGGCTCAAGGCGCATGCGGCGGGGCGGGCGTCGCGGTACACGCGTTCGCGGCTTCCGGTGCGGGTGGTGCACACCGAGCCGGCGGCGTCGCGTTCGGCGGCGCTCGTGCGGGAGGCGGCGATCAAGCGACTGCCGCGGCGTGCGAAGCTCGCGCTCATCCGCGCCGCCCGCACGGCGCGGTGAGGGCGGGTCATGGGCCCAAACGCGACATCCGCGGCCAGCATCGACCGCACGTCCGCCGCCGTGGCCCACCTCGGCCACGGATTTCCATCATCAGCCGGTGCAATCGATGACGAACCTCGACGCACCCTGACCGATGAGCGTCAGCCCGAAGATGCAGGCAAATGCCCGGCCCCAGAATAGCCACCACCCGACT
>CAZDTC010000605.1:0-1590 GCA_964508125.1 uncultured Candidatus Kuenenia sp. | reverse complement strand
GACGTGATCGAGGCCCTCGGGGCCGACGCCCTGCGGTTTGGGATGGTGAGCATGGCCACCGAGACGCAGGACGTGCGGATGCCCGTCGAGTTTCAATGCCCAGGGTGCGCCGCGCGGATCGAACAGACCACGCACAACAGGATGCTGCCGCGGATCGAGTGCCCGAAGTGCAAGCAGGCATTCCGCACGCAGTGGGCCACGAAGCCGGAGGACGTGGCCCTGCCCCGCGGCCCGGCCCTCTCGGAGCGATTTGAGGCGGGCCGCAATTTCTCGAACAAGTTGTGGAACGCGACCCGATTCGTGCTCATGAACCTCGAGGGATTTGCCGCGGGCCCGATCGCCCCCGCCCCCACGGCCCTCGAAGACCGCTGGCTCCTGAGCCGCCTCGCCAGCGTCACGGCGGAGGCGACCCGCGCGATCGACGACTATCGATTCGCCGAGGCGGCCCGCGTGCTCTACGCATTTGCGTGGGACGAGTTCTGCAGCGCCTACCTCGAGCTTTGCAAGGCCCGGCTCGCCGACCCGGCCGCGCGGCCGCAGGCCCAAGCGATGCTGCTCCTCGGCCTCGATACGATCCTGCGGCTCCTGCACCCGATCATGCCGTTCGTCACCGAGGAGATCTGGCAGCACCTGCGCGAGATCGCCGGCAGCCGCCGCATGCCGTGGGACACCGGCGGCCTCCCGACATCGATCATGGTGGCCGCATGGCCGGCTCCGCCCGGGGCCTGGAGCGACGACCGCACGGAGCGGCAGTTTGGCACGTTCCTCGCCGTGGTGGGCGCGATCCGGGAGATCCGCTCCCGGCAGAATGTGCCACCGCGGACGGAGGTGAAGGCGGCGATCCACTGCCCGGCCGACGTGGCCGCGCTGCTCGGGCCGATGCTGCCCTCAGTGGCGACGATGGCCGGCGCGGAGATCATGGCCGTCGGGCCGGAGGCGCAGGCGGCTGCGGGTGCGGCGACCGTGTCAGCCGCCGGGTGCGACGTGAGCGTGGACCTCGCGGGGCTGATCGACGTGGCCGCCGAAATCACGCGGCTGACCAAGGACAACGAAAAGACGGCCGGCTTCATCAAGGCCAAGCAAGCCAAGCTGGCCGACGAAAAATTCGCCGCCAAGGCCCCGCCCCAGGTGGTACAGAAGGAGCGGGAGCAGCTCGCGGAGCTCGAAGCCAAGCTCGCCAAGGGACTGGAAACGCTCGCGGCCCTGGAAGCCAAGAAGTAGTTGGGGAAGCCACGCGCTCGCCGTGTGGGGCGAGCGTCCCGCTTGCCGTGGCGACCGGGACGGTCGCCCCACGTGAAACGCCTTCGATTTTCGGGTACCATCTGAAAATGGGGTCGGACGCAGACTGGCGGACGCGTCTCCCGCCCCACGACCGCAGTGCCCGGAGCCGAATCATGAGCGTCCAGATGGAACTCTCGCGGATTATCATCAGCGAGATCAACGACCAGCAGGTGGTGTATCTCAAGGAAGTGGAGGGCGACCGCACGTTTCCGATCCTCATCGGCCTTTTCGAGGCCACGAGCATCGACCGCCGCGTGAAGCACCACCAGTCGCCCCGGCCGCTCACGCACGACCTGCTCGTCGCCGCCG
>CAZDTC010000604.1:0-1594 GCA_964508125.1 uncultured Candidatus Kuenenia sp. | reverse complement strand
GAAGCTCATGAGCTTCTCGTCCTGGTGCTCCTCGACCTCCTCCTCGATCTTCTTGAGGAGCTTGGCGAGCTTCTCGTCGGCCGAGCGGGCGAAGACCATCACCACCGGCTTCGAGCCGGTCTTGCAGCGGTAGCAGCCGGAGCGGCCGACCGCGAAACCGTCGTCGGGGTTGCCGGCGACCTTCGTCACCGTGAAGGCACCCACCGAGTCGCCCACCTGCGGGCCGCTGGTGACTTCCGCCGAGGCGGTGGCCGTGGCCAGGAACAGGATCGCCATCGTCAAACAAAACTTGTGCATCACGAACTCCTTCGAAGCCTTTCCATGCTTGCAGCCGGCGGACGGAAAGCCATCCGGCTGCACGCGAGACCGTTGAACATGAGGCCGAAGCCACGCGGCTGTCGGCCCGCTCTCCTTGCTGCCCTGAGCGTACCGCAGGTAGCATCGACGCCGCAAACTTCCGGCGATCGCCGCCAGTTTTTGCAACGCTTCGCGTTTCGTGTCCTTCGAGGAGGGAGCAATCGTCATGGCCACCGTCGTCGCACCGCAGCGGGCCGCCCGGCCGAAGATCCACCAGACGCAGCTCTTCATCGGCGGGCAGTGGGTGCCTGCGAAGAGCGGGAAAACCTTCGACACGATCAATCCGGCCACCGAGGAAGTGATCACCCAGGTGGCCGAGGGCGACGCGGCCGACGTCGATGCGGCCGTCAGGGCCGCGCGGCAGGCCTTCGACGAGGGGCCGTGGCCGCGGATGAACGCCCGCGAGCGCGGCCGGATCATGCTCCGGCTCGCCGACCTCATCGAGGAGGAGATCGACGAGCTCGCCGCGCTTGAATCGCTCGACAACGGCAAGCCCGTGGGCGACGCCCGCACCGGCGACATCCCGCTCGCCCTCGACTGCCTGCGCTACTACGCCGGCTGGGCCGACAAGATCCATGGCCAGACGATCCCGATCAACGGCAACTACTTCTGCTACACGCGGCGCGAGCCCGTGGGCGTGACGGGGCAGGTGATCCCCTGGAACTTCCCGATCCTGATGGTGGCCTGGAAGTGGGGGCCGGCCCTCGCGGCCGGCTGCACGGTCGTGATGAAGCCGGCCGAGCAGACGCCGCTCACGTGCCTGCGCCTGGCGCGGCTGGCTCAGAAGGCGGGCGTGCCCGACGGTGTGATCAACGTGGTGACGGGCTTCGGGCCCACCGCGGGCGCCGCGATCGTGAAGCATCCCGGGATCGACAAGGTGGCCTTCACCGGCTCCGGCGAGACCGCGCAGATCATCATGCGGCAGGCGGCCGACCAGCTGAAGCGGCTCACGTTCGAGCTCGGCGGCAAGAGCCCCAACATCGTGTTCGCCGACGCCGACCTCGACGCCGCGGCGGCGGGCGCGCACGTGGGGATCTACCTCAACCAGGGGCAGTGCTGCTGCGCGGGATCGCGGCTGTTCGTCGAGGACAAGATCCACGAGAAGTTCGTGGAGCGGGTCGTGGAGATGAGCCGGAAGCGGAAGGTGGGCGATCCGTTCGACTCCGCCACGCAACAGGGGCCACAGGTCGACAAGGCCCAGTTCGACAAGATCATGGGCTACATCGAGAGCGGCAGG
>CAZDTC010000603.1:0-1594 GCA_964508125.1 uncultured Candidatus Kuenenia sp. | reverse complement strand
ATAGCGCGGGTAGAGATCCTTGATCGTGCGGGTCAGGCAGTGGCCCGGGTGCGGCATCCCGTTGGCCGTCGGCGGGCCCTCGTAAAACACGAATCGCTTCGCCCCGCGCCGCTGGGCGAGAGACTTTTCATACGTGCCATGGTCGCGCCACAGTCCGGCGATCGTCTTCTCGAGGGCTGGGAAGTCGGGCTTGCCGCGGACGGGTTCGAAGATCGGCATGGATGCGGGCGCGGAGGGCGGAGCACGGGGCTGGGCAGGGCCGCCGTCAGCCGGGGCCGCCAGACTACCGTTTCCGCCCCTGGGCCCACAGGGGACCGTCGGCCCGCGGGCCGGCGACGCCCTGCCGAGTCTCCGGCCCCGGGGCTTCGCAACCTCGGGGTCGCCCGGCCGTTAAATTGGCCAGGCGGGCCGACCTTCGGCCCGTTCCGGGAGCGAGTGCCATGACGACGCAGTCCGACCGGCGACGGACCGTCGCCGCCCTCGCAGCGGAGAGAGACGAGCGATCGGCCGGCACGCGGCGCGTGATGCGGGCGGCGGCGCTCCTGCTGCTGTGCCTGTGCCTGGCGGGCGTCGGATGGGGGCTCGGCCTCTTTGCGTCGCCCCGGGCCGTGGCGGACGTGGAAAAGCTCGTCGATCAGCAGGTGGCGGAATACGACCGCGTGGCCCGCGGCGAGGTGCCCTTCGCGGCGGCCCCGAGCTTTGGTGCGTTCAGGGACACGATGCGAGACGTGCCCCGGGAATACCGCGCGCAGGTCGGCGAACAGATGGGACGGCTGTGGGAGGCCCGCGAGCGGGCGGAGATGGCGTCGTACTTCCGTCTCCCGCCGGCGCAGCGGCAGGCCGAGCTCGACCGGCGCATCAAGGCGGAAGAAGCCCGTCGGCAGGCACGCGAGGCCGACCGCGCAGAGCGCGATCGGGCACGGCCCTCCAGCGGCCAGCAGGCGGGCGAAGGGGGACAGGGCGGGCCGCGAGGGCCGGGAGGTGCCGGGGCGGGAGGCGCTGGTTCTGGAAACAGCGGTTTCGGAGGCCGGCCGGGCGGCACGCGCACCGAGGAAGGCCGCAACGATCGCTCCAAGCAGCGGATCGATCGTTCGACGCCCGAGGAGCGGACGATGCGGGCCGAGTATCGGCGGGCCATGGACGCGCGGCGGCGGCAGCTCGGGCTCTAGGCGCGAGCCGAGCGGACGGCCTGCGTCACGAGGGCCCGGAGCTTGGGCTCGGCCGAGCGGGCCACGGCGAGGATCTTCTCGACCGTCGCCACCTCGAGCGCGTCGGGGAGGCACATGTCGGTGATCACGGAGATCCCGAGCACCTCGAGGCCAGAGTGCACCGCCACGATCACCTCCGGCACCGTCGACATGCCCACCACGTCGGCCCCGATCGCCCGGAGAAACCGGTATTCGGCCCGGGTCTCCAGGTTTGGCCCCGTCACGGCCACGTAGACGCCGCGATGAGCCGCGAAGTTTTCGCGCCGGGCCACCTCGAGCGCCTCGTCGACGAGCCGCGGCGTGTAGGGGGCCGACATGTCGGGAAACCGGGGCCCGAGCCGCTCGTCGTTGATGCCGATCAGCGGATTGCTGTTGAGCAGGTTGAT
>CAZDTC010000602.1:0-1595 GCA_964508125.1 uncultured Candidatus Kuenenia sp. | reverse complement strand
GGGTGCGGCTGCTCACGAACAACCCCAAGAAGACCGACGCCTTCATCTACGGCGGATTCGACCTCGAGGTGGTGGACCAGGTGCCGATCCTGCCGCCCGTGCACGAATTCAACGAGCGCTACCTCGCCACGAAGCGCGACAAGCTCGGCCACACTTTCCCGGAGCCGGGCCGCGCCGGCGGCCGCGTGCCGGATTGACCGGCCGGCGCGCAGGGCCGTAGCATCGATCTCCAAAGGCTCGACGACTGAGCCGAGGGAGAGCCCGGATGGAACGCGCCGGTCGTGCCGAGAGTGTGTGCCCGCATCCCTTGTGGATGTGGGCCGTGGTGCTGGTGCTCGCAGCATTCGCCGGCTGCGGCAAGCGGGAGGCCGACCCGCTGGCGAGCGTCACGCCTGAGCCAGTGGCTGCGACGGCGGCCCGCACCGAGCCCGTCACGCCGCCGGCCGAGCGGCTGCTCGAGCCCTTCGACCCGCCAACGCTCGAGGCGCTCGACCGCGACGCCAGGTGGATCGACCGGCCGGTCCGCGACGGCCTGGCGATGCTCCGCGACGAGCTTGCGAAGGAGCCGGTGCCGGTGAGCGCGGCCGAAGCCCTCGCGCTTGCAAACGATTCCCCCGAGGCCAACGCCAGGATCCTCGCGGCGCTCGGCCGGCTGCCGGAGCCCGGCCAGGCCGACCTCGACGCCCGCATCGACCGCCACGTCACCGGTGACCTCGGCAGCACCAACCCGATCATGATCAGCACGTCGGCCGAGTTCGACATCCTCGGGCTCACGGGCTTCGGGCTGTTTTCGTTTGACCGCAGGCTCGAGCCCTTCGCGTCGAGCGAGACGGTCGCTTCGTGGCAGACGAGCACCGACGGCCTCTACGACAAGGTCGTGCTCCGCGACGATCTCGTGTGGAGCGACGGCAAGCCGATCACGGCCCATGACATCGCCTTCACGTATCAGGTGATCATGGATCCACGGGTGCCAGTGCCGGCAGTGCGCAGCGGCACCGACCAGCTCCGCTGGGTGCATGCCTACGACGACCGCACGATCGTGTTCTTCCACAAGGAGCCGCTGGCCACGAACGTGTGGAACATCAACTTCCCGGTGCTGCCCAAACACGTCTACGAAAACACCTGGGAGAGCGATCCCACGCTCAAGGACAGCGCCGAGCATGTGAAGCTCGAGCAGGGGCCCGTTTCGGGCGGGCCCTATGAGATCGTGGAACGCCAGCGCGGCCAGCAGATCGTGCTCCGCCGGCGCGGAAGCTGGTCGAGCGTGCGCGGCAAACAGGTGCGCGAGCCGCCCTATTTCAAGGAAATCCGGTTTCGGATCATCGAAGACCCCAACACCTCGCTCTTGGCGCTCAAGAGCGGTGAGATCGACGAGATGGTGCTCCTGCCCGAGCAGTGGACGACGCAGACGAAGGGGGAGGATTTCTACCAGCGCAACACGAAGGCCACGGCACCGGAGTGGGTGAGCTTCCACTTCGGCTGGAACATCGACACGCCGTTCTTCGCCGACCGCCGCGTGCGCCGGGCGATGACCTACGCGTTCGACCACGACGCGATGCTCGAGAAGCTCTGCTACGGCCTCTACGAGCCGGCGA
>CAZDTC010000601.1:0-1597 GCA_964508125.1 uncultured Candidatus Kuenenia sp. | reverse complement strand
TCGAGAGGTGCCGCGTTTCGCGATCCTCGTCGACGTCCGAGCCGTCAGTGTAGTCGGTGGCGAACGAACCGTCCGCCCGCCAGGCCCGCTCAAGCGGCTCGTCGTCGTCCGCATCCTGATCCTGAACTGCCGGCGACGGCCGTTGGGCCGCCGGCATGACCTTCGGCTTCACGCGGCCACCGCCCGCTTCGCCGCGCACCTCGCGGATCACCGACCGGGCCGCGACGAGCATCGCGATCGCCACCAGGCCGCTGCCCGTGACCCAGGCGGCGAGGCCGACTCCGGTGGGGAGCCCCGCACTCGCACCGAGCCACGTCACGGCGGCCGCCACGCCCCAGGCCACGAGCCCCGCCGTCAGCCAGAGCGCGGTTGCGAGCCGTTCGTGGAGGGGCAGGACCGCCCACAGCGACACACCCACGAGCAACGTGGCCGCGATCGACACCCACCATCCGTAGCCGGACGGACCGAGCGTGATGCCCGTCGCATCCGCGATGATCACCCCGACGGCCCGGCCGACGGGAACCTGCGCTGCGCACGACGCGGCCACGAGCAGCGACGCCAGCCAGCCCCAGGCGCGGTAGCGGCCCGAGAAGTCGTCGCGGCGATGGCGACGCATGAAGCGCACCACGACGGCCACCGCGGCCGAGCCCACGAGCAGCATCTGCGCCACCCACCCGGCGAGCGAGGATGCGGCCAGCGGATCGACGCACGCCTGCAGGGCGGCGACCGAGTGCGTGAATCGTGGTCCGGCCACGCGTGCGAGCCACGCGAAGGATCCGCTGCAGAAGCCGGCCGCCAGCACGGCCGTGAGCAGCGTGACGATTCCCGCGATGCAGGCTGCGAGCCGGCCAAGCCCCGTGGGCAGAAGGGTGGCCAAAGCCGGCTGCCGTTCCGGCAGCGCCTCGGGCGCATAATCCGCCATCGCCCGCGGCCGTGAACCCGAGCCGCCGGAAACGGGCGCTGCGGAGCGCGTCCACGACATCAACAGCCGCCGACGCTGCCCGCGGCGCTGGCTCCCCGGCAATGACATCTTCGAACCCGGATCCGTCCTTGGATCCGCCCCCGACGGGCGCGCACGCCCGCAATGCTCGTCGATTGCCGCGGCCTCCATGCCGACATGCGCTCGACCCACCAAGTTTTTCGGCCGGCGGGAACGCGGGGATTCAGCGGGTTCGTGCGAGAACGGCCAACGCGCATGCGCGGCACGTTCGGCATGGTCGACGGGCCGGACCACGGCCCTACAATCCTCACCCACGGTCGAGTCGCTCGGCTGCGGCGGTGCGGGTTGTGCGATTTGCCGAGCCGTGCGCTGTGCGATACGCTTGGCCACTCAACGTCGCTCCCCTGACATTTTTCTCGGAGAAGTTCGCCATGGCCTACACGCTGCCTCCCCTCCCCTACGCCTTCGACGCGCTCGAGCCGTTCATCGACGCCCGCACGATGGAGATTCATCACGACAAGCATCACGCCGCCTATGTGACCAACGTCAACAAGGCGCTGGAGGGCAATCCCCTGGGCGATCTGCCTGTCGAGAAGCTCATTGCGGATCTCGAGAAGGTGCCGGAGGCGATCCGCACCGCGGTGCGGAACAACGGCG
>CAZDTC010000600.1:0-1602 GCA_964508125.1 uncultured Candidatus Kuenenia sp. | reverse complement strand
GGGAGTGCCGGTGACGCGGCAGAAGTTTGCATAGTGGGCGACGATGTGAGATTCGTCGACGGGCACCTGCATCTGATCGGGGGCGGCGGCCTGCGGGGCTGATTCTTTGGCCATGAAAAACTCCACGGAAGGAAAGGACGGAAATCGGGCGAGGGAGGCCGCTCAGACATCCATGCGGGGCTCGCCAGCATCTCGAAGTCTACCTCCCTGCTCGCGAAGGGGCCATCGGCATCACGATGGCGGCTTGTTCCAGCCATGGCGGGCGAGCCATGCGTCGTCGACGAATCGGTGCAGGAGCGCCTTGAACGCTCGGAGCGCATCGCGATGCCAGGAGTCGTCGGCCGGATCGCCCCCGGCGTCGAGGCCGGCAAAGCGGAGCCGGCAGGGCCAGCCGCGCTCGGCCGCCACGGCGTCGAACCGCTCCGCGATCCGCAGGGCCCAGGCGGCGCCGAGCGTGTCGCGGAGGGCGAGAAACGGCGGGTCGATCCGGGCGGCGATGCGCGCGGCCGAATCGGCGTCGGGGCGGGCCGCGCGTGGGGCAAGCGTCTCGCTTGCCGGCAAACGTGGGGCAAGCGTCTCGCTTGCCGGAGGTTGTGGCCGCATTGGCAACCGGGACGGTCGCCCCACGAGCGCTGCGAGTGCGCCTGCGGCCACGAGCCCCGCGCCCACCGCATCGAGCCCGGGCTGCGGGAGCGCCGCCTCGGTGGCCACGCCGGGCAGGAACGGCCGCAGGATCGCCAGGTGCCCGGCGACGATCGCCGTGGCCGCCGGGCCATGCGTGGTGGCCACGAAGTTCAGCCAGCCCACGAGCGCGAGCACGAGGAGGAAGCCGCGGCCGAGAATGTGCACGTCGGGCAGGCTGCCGGGCCGCACGAGCCACGCGGAAAGGGCGGGCAGCGCCACGACGACGGCGAGCGTGGCCACGATCAACTGCCAGACGCCGTGCTGCGGCCGCTTGGCGCCGAGGAGCGACATTGCGGGGCACACGGCGAGCGCCGCCACGCCGAGCCGGATCCGTGCGGCGGCGACGGGCGTGGGCGCGGCTCCGGCAGCCTGCGCCGCGGCGTCGGCCGCGAGGGCAAGGCAGGCCGCGACGGCCCACCAGGCCGCCGGCACAGCCGTGGAGCCGCGGGTGCGATGCACGACGAGCGTGGCGACGGCGGCCGCGAGGATCGCGGCGCCGGCGGTGAGCGAAGGCAGTGAAACTGGCATGCGTCCAGCGTAGCCTCGTGGCAGGAGGCGGGACGTGATTGGCGACCGGGACGGTCGCCCCACGTGGGGCAAGCGTCCCGTTTGCCAGGTGCGTCGTCCAACCGATCACGCTGCTGTGAAACCTTGCCGATCATAACGGTCGGGCAGAATCATCGGGAATTCGTGGCGGGCGGATGGGGGCGCCGCCGATCCTCTCCGCGGCAGGTCTGCCGTGGCCGGCATCCCTCCCGCGGAATCCATTCATGAGGCGGCTCTTTTCGGTGCGGATCACACGACCGCGCCTGGCGGCGGTGCTCGTCATCGCCATCGCTGCCGGCCACGCATCGGCCGGTTGGGCGATCGAGATGTTCACGTTCTTCGGCGACGGCAGCCGCGTCGGCCTGCCGAGCC
>CAZDTC010000599.1:0-1605 GCA_964508125.1 uncultured Candidatus Kuenenia sp. | reverse complement strand
TTAGCAGCCCGTGGAAAAAGTCGGCTTCACAGCCCGGAAGGGGGCGCTAAACTGCGGCCGTGGGCCTCGTGGTACTGAGGCCTGCGATCCAAGGAGGGAAGCATGTCTCTTGGGAAGCGAAAGCGGGAGCGGCAGCTGGAGGCCTTCGTCACGGCCTCCGACCTGCCGCAGTCTCCCGGGCACCCGTTCTACACGGCGTTGAACCGGCTTCTGGCCGAGAACGACTTCGACTCCTTCGTCGAGGGCCTGTGTGCCCCGTTTTACGCGGGAGTCATGGGCCGGCCGTCGATTCCGCCGGGCGTCTTCTTTCGGATGACGTTCGTGGGGTACTTCGAGGGCCTGCCCTCCCACCGCAGCATCGCGTGGCGCTGTGCCGACAGCCGGTCGCTCGCGGAGTTCCTCGGACTGGGGCCGGCGGACGAGACGCCCGACCACTCGTCGATCAGCAAGACGCACAAGCGGCTGCCCAAGGAAGTCTTCGATGAGGTCTTTCGATTCATCCTCCGGGTGGCCGCCCGGAAGGGCCTGCTCTGGGGCGAGAACCTCGGCATCGACTCGACGACGATTCAGGCCAACGCCTCGATGAAGTCGATCGTCCGTAAGGACTCCGGCAAGGGCTGGAAGGACTACACGAAGAAGCTGGCCAAGAAAGCCGGGCTCGACGATCCGACGGACGACGAACTGCGACAGTTCGACCGGAACAGGGCTGAGAAGAAGGTCTCGAACGAGGATTGGGAGAACCCCAACGACCCCGACGCCCGCATCACGCGGATGAAGGACGGCACGACGCGGATGGCCTACAAGGCGGAGCACGCGGTTGATCTGGACAGCGATCTGATCGTCTCCGCGACGGTGCATCCCGGGAACGCGGCTGACACGGCGACGGTGGTCGACACGGCGACGGATGCAGCGGCGAATCTCGAGGAAGCCGGATGCGAGAACGAGGTCAAAGCGATCGTCGCCGACAAGGGCTATCACTCGACGAAGGCCGTGCTCGAGGCCGCGGAGCTCGGCATGCAGGCGTACATCCCGGAGCGAGCCCGGCACAGCGACGATGGACCAACAAAGATCCGCGTGAGCAGAGGGCTGTCTACGCGGCACGACGACGCACTACGAGTGAACACGGCAAGCTCTTGTCGCGAACCCGCAGCGAGCTGGTCGAACGATCGTTCGCTCATGTCTGCGACACCGGAGGAGCCAGACGCACCTGGCTCCGTGGACTCCAGAGCGTGACCAAGCGACACCTCATCGTGGCCGCGGCGCGGAACCTCTCGACGATCATGCGGGTGCTCTGCGGAATCGGCTCTCCGAGGGGCTTGCAGGGGCTCCGCGCGCTTCTGCAGCTTGCCTGGACTCACTTGGAGCGGCTCTTGTCGGCTTGGGAACGGCTGGTGATGACGCTGGCCGGATATGGAGCGCATCGCTTCACGGCCATCGGTGGCTGATGATCACAGCGTCAGTGACTCGAAAACCGACTTTTTCCACGGGCTGCTAGGGAAGATTCGCGAGGATTCCGAAAAAATCGGTCGTGTGATTGATCTCGCAAAAACCCATTCGGTTGGGACTTGTGAGGGAACAACAAACCCCGAACATCGACGCGTGCCG
>CAZDTC010000598.1:0-1605 GCA_964508125.1 uncultured Candidatus Kuenenia sp. | reverse complement strand
TCGCTTTCGCCATCCATGGCTTCGCTCGCTTCCATAGCCCGCTCTATGGTCTCGGCAGCCCCGAGCCGGTGCGCGTCACATTTGAAGCCCTGGCAAGCGGGACGCTTGCCCCACGGTCACTTCAGGCGTTCTTCGAGGCTGGCTTTGTAGCGCACGCTCGATTCGGGGCCGCTGAAGCCGACGACGCGGCGGTCGACGCCCGTCGAGCGGGTGAGGAGGCGGCCGCGGGCCACGTCGAACTCGACCTCGCCGTCCCAGATGCGCTCGAGCAGCCGGCTTTCGAGCCGCGGGTCGTCGAGCGGCGTGAGCACCGTCGTGTCGACGTCAATCGTGGCAACGCCGTCGCGGAGGCTCGCCACGCGGTAGCGGAGGCGCGTCTTCACGGCCCGGCGCGGGCCGTTCGGCACCTCCACGACCACTTCCTGCGGCACCGTCCACTCCGTGCCCACCGTCGCGGGCTCGTCGGGAAGGGGCACGACCATCAGGTCGCCAGTGTTCGAAGGGGGCGTGGGCTTGTAGTCGCGCCGCTCGATCACGCGGCCCGTTGCGTCGATGACCAGCCGCGAGAGCGGTACGCCCAGGCTCTGCCGCACAGGCTCGTAGTCGGGAGGCACGGGGCCCTCGTCGCGGCTGCTCCAGCGGGTCTCGCCCTTGTCGCTCGTGCGCGACGACATCGTCACGTCGTCGACGGAGTGCTCGATCGTGGCGTGGCCGGCGGCGTCGACGGTGACGACGGTCCAGACCTTCGTCGAATCGGTCGCGGTCTCGACCGCCTGCTTCGTGCCGCCGATGACGGTTTCGGTGAGGGCACGGTGGGCCACGTCCATCACGATCTTTTCGCCAGGCTCAAAGCGGTAGCGGAGCCTCACGGGGTCGGCAGTCTCGGCTGGCGCACGCACCGCGAGGAGCACGAGGGCTGCGGCCAGAGTCGCGCGGGGGAGCCTCATGACGCGCCGGGGCCCGCGGTGGTGCGGCCGCCCGCACCCCGGAGTCCGCCGCCCCACTCGAGCTTCTCCCGCAGCGTCCGGTAGTAGCCGTGTCGCGCCGTTTCGACGAGCGTGAACCGCGGCTGTGCCCGGCGGATCGACACGCGGTCGCCGGCGACGAGCCCCGTGACCACGCGGCCGTCGACGACGCAGGCCGAGCCTGGGTTGGGCCGCGGCACCACCAGGTCGTAGGCGCGGTTCGCCGAGTCGACGACGGTGCGGTTGGTAAGCGTGTGCGGATTGAGCGGCGTGAATACGAAGGCGTCGATGTCCTTGCGCACGATCGGGCCGCCGGCGGAAAGGTTGTAGGCCGTGGAGCCGACGGGCGTGCTCACGATCAGGCCGTCGGCCCGGTAGGTCGTGGCCAACTCGCCGTCGACGTGGAGGGCGATCTCGATCATCGCGAACGGCGGGCCGGCCAGGAGCGACGTCTCGTTGAGGCCGATGTCGCGATGGATCACGGCGCCATTTCGCGTCACGGTGCACTCGAACATCAGGTGGTCGATGCAACGGAACCGCCCGGCGACGATCTCCCCGAGGGTGGCTTCGGCCTCCTCCGGAGGGAAGTCGGCGAGGAAGCCGAGCGTGCCGAGATTGACGCCGAGCACCGGCACCTGGT
>CAZDTC010000597.1:0-1618 GCA_964508125.1 uncultured Candidatus Kuenenia sp. | reverse complement strand
TGGTCCGCGACTTCGGTGCCGACTCGCTGCGGCTCTACGAGATGTTCAGGGGGCCGCTCGAGGCCACGAAGCCCTGGAGCACGACGGGCGTGAGTGGTGTCCGCGGGTTCCTCGACCGCTGCTGGCGGCTCGTGGTGGACGAGCGGGCCGACGATCCCACGCTCGCCCCGCAGGTGTGCGACGACGCCCCGACCGACGAGCAACTCCGCGAACTGCACCGCACGATCGACAAGGTGACCAAAGACATCGAGTCGCTGTCGTTCAACACGGCGATCGCCAGGATGATGGAGTTCGTCAACTTCTGCACACCACTCGTGCGGCGACCCCGGGCGATCCTGGAACCGTTCGTGGCGATCCTCTGCCCCTTCGCTCCGCATCTCGCCGAGGAATTGTGGGAACTGCTCGGCAAGCCCGCCCCGGCGTCACTCGCCACATGGCCGACGGTGGAGGAGCGTTGGCTCGAGGACGACTCCGTCGAGATCCCGGTGCAGATCCAGGGAAAGCTCCGGGGCCGCGTCGTGGTGCCGGCCGGGGCGGACGTCGAGGCGATGAAGGCGGCGGCAGCGGCCGACCCGAGGATCGCCGAGCAACTCGCGGGCAAGCAGATCGCGAAGATCGTGGCCGTCCCTGGCCGCCTTGTGAACTTCGTGGTGAAATGACGCCTCTCGCGAACAGCGTGGACAGCATGCATAGCTAGACAGGAAGGATGACCATGAGCGTGCAGCGTGTCTTGGCTCTCGTGCTCGGTGGTGGCCGCGGCACGCGGCTCTACCCGCTCACGCGAGACCGCTCGAAGCCGGCTGTTCCGCTGGCGGGCAAATACCGAATCATCGACGTGCCGCTCTCGAACTGCATCAACAGCGGCGTGCAGCGGATCTACGTGCTCACGCAGTTCAATTCGGTGAGCCTCCACCGCCACATTCGGCGCACGTACACGTTCGACCCGTTCAGCGGAGGCTTCGTCGAAATCCTCGCCGCCCAGCAGACGCTCGACAACGCGGGCTGGTATCAGGGCACGGCCGACGCCGTGCGGCAGAACATCCGCTACCTCCAGCAATCCGACATCAAGCACGTGCTCATCCTGTCGGGCGACCAACTCTACCGGATGAACTATGCCGACATGCTCGCCACGCACAAGGAGCGGGGAGCGGACGTGACGATCGCGGGAATCCCGGTCCATGACGAGGCTGCGTCGGCGCTGGGCGTGATGCGGGTCGACGCGAACGGCCGCGTGGAGGGCTTCCTCGAGAAGCCCCAGACGCAGCCTGAATTGGAGATGATGCGCACCGACCCGGCCTGGATCGAGCGGCAGGGAGTCCCGGCCAAGGGACGTACGCTCATGGCGAGCATGGGCATCTATCTGTTCGACCGCGACTGCCTGCTCGACCTGCTCACGAAGACCGACTACCAGGACTTCGGCCGCGAAGTCTTTCCCGCGGCGATTCGCACCAAGAAGGTGCACCTGCACACGTTCGACGGCTACTGGGAGGACATCGGTACGATCCGGTCCTACTTCCAGTGCAATCTCGACCTCGCCAGCCCGAACCCGCCCTTCGAGCTTTCGAGCGCCGAGGCGCCGATCTACTCCCGTGGCCGCTTCCTGCCACCGTCACGGATC
>CAZDTC010000596.1:0-1622 GCA_964508125.1 uncultured Candidatus Kuenenia sp. | reverse complement strand
GTGTACCCATGAGGGCTCGCGAGCGGCGCGTAGACCTCCTCGTCGCTCGCGGAGAGAAACTCCTCCACCGGCGCGGCGTAGAAGGCGGCATTGAGGCGGGGGCCCGACATGGCGGTCAGCCTACCAGACCGGGGGGACAACCTTGGTCTGGGGCGGGGCTGGGCTGGGGAATCCCGGGCCAAAGGCTTGACGCCGAGATGTACGGGTGTATACTTTGTGCCGGCGGCAGGAAAACCGGTTACGCTCAGAGAATGGCCATGAGCAAGCTTCAGGAAATCGAGAAAGCCATCGAACTATTGCCGCTCGCGGACCAGCTGCGGCTGTATTGCGACATCCCACACCTGATCGGCCGCGATCGGGAAGATCTGGAGTGGCAGCGGCTGGCCATCGAGGAGTTTTTCAAGGACGATTCGCCCGATGACGCCGTCTATGACAGCATCTAGGGTCGGCGATGTTGTGTCCTTGGAGTTTCCCTTCACGGACATGCAGGGCCGAAAGCGTCGGCCTGGTGTTGTGCTAGCGGGCGACGCCAGCGACCTCTTGTTGGCTCGGATCACGACTCATGAGCCGCGGGATTCCTTCGACGTGCAACTCGACGATTGGACGATCGCCGGTCTTCCGAAACCATCGACTGTGCGGCTAATGAAACTGGCATCCCTCGACGTTCGGCTCATCCATCACACGATCGGTACCGTTTCGGCAGGCGATCGTACGAAACTCGCCCAAGCGATCGAGCGAATGGGGCTTCAGATTGCGCAAGCCATGCGCCAGTGATTGCGTTCTGATTCCCAACGGCGCGCCGTCCGATCGCCAAGTTCCCCAAAAAGACCAAGCCGCGTCGAAAGAAGACGGGCTGATTTGCGGCGAGCTCGAGCTGACGGTGCGATTCCCCCAGGGCCGCGTCCGCTTGAAGCAGTTCGAACTTGAGGCGGAGTGAAGCCGTGACACTGAATCTGGGATCCGAAGTGACGAAGACTCGCATCACGAACGTGCATTGCACCGATGACTACGTGGTCGTCGACTTGTCGGATGGTCGCACGATCTCGGTGCCGCCGGTCTTTTATCCGCGGCTTTTGCACGCGACGCCGCACCAGCGGTCGAACTGGCAGTTGGCCGGCGGCGGCTACGGCATCCATTGGCCAGACATCAATGAAGACTTGAGCGCGGAGGGACTGCTTCGTGGGGCTCCTCAGCCGAGCAGGAGGTGAACCGATGACGAAGGGTGACAAATACACGAAATTCGTGGAGTGGTCGGACGAAGACAACTGCTTCATCGGCACGTGTCCGGAGTTGATGTACGGCGGATCCCATGGCGACGATGCCACCAAGGTGTTCATCGAACTCTGCGAAATGGTCGAAGAGGCGATTCAAACGCTGGAGGAGGCTGGCAAGCCAGTGCCGCAGCCACTCTCCCAACACGAGCTTGGCGGCCTTTTGCAAAAACGAGCGTGAGGCCCGATCAATGCCCCTGACCACGCTCGCGGAAATCATTGAAGCGGCGCGGGCGCTGAGCCCCGCTGAACGACTGCAACTCCTCGATGCGATGTGGGATGCCGAACATCCAGAGGCTTGGCCCGTCCTGAGCCCTGAATGGCTCACCGAGGTTCGGAATCGCTCGGCTG
>CAZDTC010000595.1:0-1632 GCA_964508125.1 uncultured Candidatus Kuenenia sp. | reverse complement strand
GGAGCCGAGCTGCTCGCGCAGGCGGCAATCGCTGCCGGGGCGTGCAGCGAGGTGCAAGAGATTCGCGAGTTCTCCGTCGAGCGGCCGATCGCGTTCCCGTCCGACGAGCCACGGCAGGTGAGGGTCGAGGTCGCAGCAGGCCATGGCGCCGTGGAGGCGGTGGGCTGGGCCGCCGCCGAGCAACGTCCGGCCATTCGCGGGATCGTCTCCACGCAGGCAGCCACGCCGATCGTGGAGAAAAAATCGGAGCCGCCGCTGCCCTTCAATCCCATGGTCTATGCCGACGAGGCGCCATTGTGGCACGGCACTTCGTTCCGCACGCTCACAGGCTTGTTCCTCGACCGCAGCGGCGGCTGGGGCCGCTTGGTCGCGCCGGCGGCCGACATCGTCGCCGCCCCGCGCGGGGCCTCGGGCTGGACCGTGCCGGCCGCCCTGCTCGATGGCTGCATCGTGGCCTGCGCCGTCTATTCCTACATCCTCTGCGGGCTGCGGGTGGAGGTGCCGGTGAAGTTCGAGCGGCTGCGGATCACGGACCGGCCGCGGAGCGGCGAGAACTGCATCGCGCGGCTCCTCTTCCGCTCCAGCGACGTGCGGGAGAGCGTCTACGACCTGGTGCTGTTCGGCGACGACGGCCGTGCCATCCTCGCGCTCGACGGCTTGCATCTGGCGGTTATGGGCACCGAGAGAGGCCGTGCATGATCGATTGCCGGGCGCCGACGAGTCTTCCTCTCCGCCGCATCGATCGCCGCATGGCGATCGCGGGCTGCCACGTCGTCCTTTCGATCGACACGGCAGCGGAAGGCGTTGGCGCTTCGGTCGAGGCCGCTCGGCTTGCCGAAGCGATCGTCGCCTCGCGGGTCGGATGCGAAAGGCGGATGGTCCGCGTCGCCGCGCTGATGCCTTCGGGCCGACCGGTGGCGATGGTGCGGGGGAAGTCGGTTCCCGTCGCGGTGTCGGTATCGCATAGCGGCAGACTGATCGCGGCGGCGGTCTGTGAAACGGCGGGCGTCGGCATCGATGTCGTCGATCCGGCCGAGGCCGGCCGTTCGCTCGATGTCTGGTTCACGCCCGACGAGCTCTCGCTGCTTCCCGACGAAGACGGTCTCCTGCGCGCCCGGCTCTGGGGGGCGAAGGAGGCCGCTTTCAAGGCCGCGCGGCTCGATGACGGATTCCGGCCCTGTTCCGTCGAAATCGGCACACTCGGTCGCACCGGATATCGCTGGAGCGTTCGCGGCGAGCATGGCCCCGTCGAGGGGCGTGGCACCTTCATGATGGCCGGCATGCATCTGCTCGCCATCGCCGTGGCGACCGACTGCGCGGCGGCCGACGCACGGCCGCCTTCAGCCGCGGAGGTTGCCGCATGTTCGTGAGCGACACCCACCTGCCGCAACTGCTACCGCCGGAAGCGTATTACGACCGCGCCTGGCACGAGCGCGAGCTCGCACGCGTAATGCGCCCCGCCTGGTGGGCGGTGGCGCTCGTCGACGAGCTCCCGCGCAACGGTGATTTCCTCACGTTTGATCACGTCGACGGGCCGGTCATACTGCGGGGTTCCGGCGTCCGAATCAATGGCTATCGCAATGTCTGCGCCCACCGCCTCGCCAAGCTGACAGACAAGGCGCGCGGCCTCTG
>CAZDTC010000594.1:0-1632 GCA_964508125.1 uncultured Candidatus Kuenenia sp. | reverse complement strand
CAATCGACGATCTCGCCGGGATCCTGGCTGCCGCGGGAGGTGCCGAGGATCGTGCCGCCGTCCTCGTTGATCGCGCTCACGCCGCCGGGCGTGAGGTCGAGCACGTCGTGGCCGTAGCGGGGAATAAAACCCTGGTAGCCGTTGCGGAAGCCGTGGATCCGCTGCACGCCGTAGTGGTGGGCGAGCTCCATCACGAGGCCGCGGATCACGTCGTTGAGCCCCGGGCAGAGGCCGCCGCACGTGACGATGCCGACCCGCATCTTCGCAGCGTCGAAGAAGATGCTGCGGCGCGGGCCGGCCGGCTCGAAGCCGGGGAGCTCGTCGATGGGCAGCCCGGTGGCGGCGGCGAGTCGGGCCGTGTCGTGGAAGAAGACGCGGTCGTCCTCGGCGACGTAGTGGGCGGTGGTCTGCCGCGATTCGAGGAGCGACTTGAGTGGCGAGTCGATCCGGCAGGGACCGAGGGATTTCACGGCGAGGTCGGGGGCGGCGGGCATCGGGGCGGGCTCCTCGGGCGGATGTTTGGCAAGCGAGACGCTTGCCCCACGTGGGGCGACCGTCCCGGTCGCCGAAGCAGTGACGATGATTGTCTTTGGCAAGTGGGACGCTTGCCCCACTCATCCAGTCGTGCGCATGCCCGAGGCGATGCCCTGGACGCACAGCCGCAAGAGGTCGCGGAGCGCGTCGTCGGGAGCCGCATCAGGGCCGCCGGCCGCCCGCCGGCGCATGAACTCGATCTGGATGAGGTTGAGGGGATCGATCGAGGGATTGCGGGCCTCGATCGACCGCTGAAACCACGGCGTGGTGGCCAGCAACTCACCGCCCCCGACGATGTCGAGGATCGCCTGGCGCGTGCGGTCGCGCTCGGCGGCGATCCGCTGCCAGATGCGGCGGCGCACGTCGGGGGCGGTGGTGAGCTCCGAATACCGCTGGGCGATGTACATGTCGGCCTTGGCGAGCGCGAGCGTGGCGTTGTCGATCGTGGCCTGGAAGAAGGGCCACTGGCGGTACATGTCGCACACGGTCTGCCAGGCGTGGCGGTCGTCGTATTTCACGTCGGCGAGCGCCGTGCCCAGGCCATACCAGGCCGGGAGCATGCAGCGGCTCTGTGTCCAGGAAAACACCCAGGGGATCGCCCGCAGGTCGTCGAGCGTGCGCTCGCCGCGGCGGCGGGCCGGCCGCGACGCGATGGGAAGATTCTCGATGTCGTCGATCGGCGTGGTCTGCGAGAAATACTGGATGAACCCCGGCTCGTCGACGAGCTCGCGGTAGCACTCGTATGACCGCGAGGCCATCCGCTCCATGAGCGTGATCCACGCCGCCTGCGGATCGGACCGACGGCCGCCCGAGGCCGTGAGCGTGGCCCACGACACCTGCTCGAGGTGACGGCAGGCGATCTCGGGGTCGTCGTAGCGCTCCGCGAGCACCTCGCCCTGCTCGGTGAGCCGCAGGCTGCCGTCGAGCGTCTCGGCCGGCAGCGAGAGGATGCCGCGGGCCGCCGGGCCGCCGCCGCGGCCGAGCGAGCCGCCGCGACCGTGGAAGAACGTGAGGCTCACGCCGCGTGCTGCGGCCGCCGCGTGGAGCCGGCTCTGCGCCGCTTGCAAGCCCCAGCAGGCCGCGAGGTAGCCGCCGTCT
>CAZDTC010000593.1:0-1647 GCA_964508125.1 uncultured Candidatus Kuenenia sp. | reverse complement strand
GAGCAAGTACCAGGACGCCCGTGCGTTCCTCGATCCGGCCACGCCCACGGCCCGCCGCGGCCAGAAGGGGCGGCAGCGCGCCATCCTCCGCGAGGGCGTGTACGCGGTGAACCCCGCGCTGTTCACCGTGATCAGCGACAACGCCGTCTTCGCCCTCCGCGCCGTGCAGACGCGCGGCGAGCAGGAGTCGCTGTCGCGCTGGATGGCCGAGCTCCGCGCGGTGCAGGGCTTCGATCCGATCGTCATCGGCCGCGGCCGCGCCGAGGAGGTGGCCGAGGGGGGCCACGAGCCGGCCGTCGACTCCATCGGCATCGTCACGGTGCACGACGGGCCGTCGCTCGCGCCGGGGGAGATCATCGCCCCCACGGTGGGCGGCGATCTCGCCGATCCCGACTATCACAACAACTACCAGGACCCGGAGGCCTTCCTCCGCGCCGGGGGCCGCCGCGGCCGGCAGCACATGCCGCTCACCGACGGCACCTATTTCCTCAATCGCTGGTTCGCCACGGTGGAGACGATCCCCAAGACGGTCGTGCCCATCGGCTCGGTGGGCGTCGTGGTGAGCTACATCGGCCGCGCCGGCGCCGACATCTCCGGCCAGGCCTTCCGCCACGGCGAGCGCGTGGCCGAGGGGGAACGCGGCGTCTGGGAGCGCGCCCTCGGTCCGGGCAAGTACGCCTTCAACACCTACGCCGGCAACGTGGTCCTCGTCCCGACGACGAACTTCGTCCTCCACTGGGTCACCGGCCGGAGCGAGTCGCACCGCTACGACGAGAGCCTGAAGTCGATCGAGCTGGTGACGAAGGACGCCTACGAGCCCTCGCTGCCCCTCTCGGTGGTCGTGCACATCGACTACCAGCGCGCCCCGAGCGTGATCCAGCGCTTCGGCGACGTGCAGCGGCTCATCACGCAGACGCTCGATCCGATGCTCTCGGCCTACTTCCGCGACATCGCCCACAAGAAGACAATGCTCGAGCTGCTCCACGACCGCGACAAGATCCAGGCCGAGGCGCGCCTCGAGCTGCGCGACAAGTTCCACGAGTTGGACATCGAGGGCGTCGACGTCGTCATCGGCAAGCCGGAGACGGGCAAGGACTCGGGCAAGATCGAGACCCTCCTCGACCAGCTCCGCGAGCGGCAGCTGTCGGTGGAGCAGCTCGAGACCTTCGAGCGCAAGCGCGTGGCCTCGGAGAAGATGCGGTTGCTCGCCGAGGCCCAGGCCCAGGCCACGATGCAGACGCAGCTCACCAACGCCCGCGTCGAGGCGCAGATCGCCGAGCAGCAGGGCGAGGCCGACCTCTTCCGGGCCCGCAAGCAGGCGGAGCAGATGGTGGTGATGGCGGAGGCGGAGCTGTCGCGCTCGAGGCTCCAGGCGGAGCAGCGCGTGCTGCTGGCCGAGGCCGACGCCCGGCAGAAGGAGCTCGAGGGGCGCGGCGAGGGGCAGAAGGTGATGCAGGTCGGCCTCTCGGAGGCCGCGGTGCAGCTGAAGAAGATCAGCAGCTACGGCGACCCGCGCCTCTACGCCCTCTCCCAGGTGGCCGAGAGCCTCTCGTCGAGCGCCCAGCCGCTGGTGCCCGAGCGCCTCTTCGTCACCGGCCGCGACGGCAAGGAGCCCTCGGGCCAGGGGATGCTGGGCACGCTCCTGGA
>CAZDTC010000592.1:0-1648 GCA_964508125.1 uncultured Candidatus Kuenenia sp. | reverse complement strand
CGCATGGGGGGCACGATCGGCTGGATCCTCGCCGCTTGGCCGCTGTACTTCGTGCTCCAAGGGAAGGAAGGGGCCGCGGCCGTCGCCGCCAGCCGTAACATCTTTCTCGTGTCCGGAATCACATCGCTCGTGCTCGCGGCCTACAGCCTGTTGCTTCCGCACACGCCGCCCAAGCGGGTGCCGGCGGCCACCGGGGCCGCGGGCATCGCCTGGCTCAAGGCGGCGGGCTACCTGTCGCACCCCTACCTGCTCGTGCTGTTTCTCGTGACGTTCGTCGACGCGGTGATCCACAACGGCTACTTCGTGATGGCCGGCGGGTTTCTCGGCAGCGACACCGTGGGCATCAAGCCCGAATGGATCATGCCCGTGATGAGTATCGGCCAGGTGGCAGAGATCCTCACGATGGCGGTGCTCGGCGCCGTGCTCGCCCGGCTGGGCTGGAAGACGACGATGATCCTGGGGATTCTCGGACACGCGGCCCGGTTCGGCGTGTTCGCCTTCCTGCCGCAGAATCAGACCGTGATCATCCTCGTGCAGGTGCTTCATGGCATCTGCTACGCCTTCTTCTTCGCCACGCTCTACATCTTCATCGATGCCGCCTTCCCCAAGGACGTGCGGGCGAGCGCCCAGAGCCTGTTCAACCTTCTCGTGCTCGGTCTCGGCGACCTGGCCGCCAAGTGGCTCTTCATCCCGCTTCAGGCGAGCCTCACGGCAGCCGATGGGGCGGTCGACTACCGCCGGCTGTTTCTCGTGCCGGCCGTGATGGCGCTCGCCGCCGCCGCGGTGCTGCTCGTGGCGTTCTGGCCGCCGCGCTGGCTGGCGACGGGCGCCCAGGTCGAAGACGACCCAGAGACCGAGCCGCAGCTCGTGACCTGACGGCGGCCGAAAGCCTTGTTTCGCGGCCTTGCCGCGATCTTGCGGCGTCCGCGGCCACTCCGTACTTTCCCCTCCATCCGCGTGAAGCGGTGATGCCACACCGGGAGGTTGCGCTGATGTCGATCACACTCGGGGAACTCGCGACGCACGTCGGCGGTACGGTCATGGGAGACGCAGCGGCGGCCGATCGGCTGATCGTCGATGCGACGACGCTCGAGTGCGCGGCGGCCGACCACATCACGCTCGTCGACCATGCCGACAAACTGCACCACCTCGGCAAGAGCCGGGCCGTGGCCGCGATCGTGCCGCGGGGCGCGGGGCCGCTCGACCGGCCCTCGATCGAGGTCGACGACGTGCATGCCGCGTTCGCCGCGGTGATCATGCTTCTGCGGCCGCCACGGCCGCGCGTGCGCAGCGGCGTCAGCCCGCAGGCGGCCGTCGATGCCACGGCCCGCCTCGCTGCCGGCGTCGATATTCATCCGTTCGCCACGATCGGCGCTGATGTCGAGATCGGCCCGGGATCGACGATCCATTCAGGCGCGAGGCTCGCCGCCGGCTGCCGCATCGGCGCCGGCACGGAGATTTTTCCCAACGCCGTGCTCTACGAGAACACGCGGGTCGGCGACCGCTGCCTGATCCACGCCAATGCCGTGATCGGGGCCTACGGCTTCGGCTACAAGGTCGTCGACAACGCCTACCGGCTCTCGGCCCAGCTCGGCCATGTCGAGATCGCAGACGACTGTGAGATCGGCGCGGGCACGACGATCGACCG
>CAZDTC010000591.1:0-1649 GCA_964508125.1 uncultured Candidatus Kuenenia sp. | reverse complement strand
CGGCCGTCGGGCGTGGCCGTCGAGAGCGTCATCGCCTCGGGCTCCGGCAGGCCGGCGGCCACGGCCGCGTCATACCACAGCGCAAACTGCTCGAACGGGCTCGCGGCGACCGTGGCCTCGTCGAGCGCTCCCTGCTCGTATTCCTTGCGGGCGTGCGTCGCGCGGGATTCGATCGTCATGGTCATCCTCTCCACTGGTCCACTATCGTAGCCCGGGAAGGCTGCGCGAGCACAGGCGCTTACTGCCCGCGGCTCACACCTCGTCGCTCGGCGGAAACTGGCGGCGGGCGAGGATCGCATTGGCGATCCCCAGGAGCACCACCACGAGAATCGCCACGGCGGCGACGTGCACCCACGACGGCTGCGGGTCGATGAACATCTGCATCTCCGTCGGCAGCTTCCGCTTCCAGCCCATCCCGCCGACCAGGAGGCTGCGCAGCCGGAGGCTCACCGTGGCCTGGTTGACCACCGCAGGGATCGTGCCCGCGAGATACTCGACGACGAGCGCCACGGCCACGCTCGCCACCAGCGCCCGCTTCGGCAACACCACCGCCGGCAGGGCGAAGAGCGCGGCCCGCCCCGCGCACGAGAGCCCGACGAGCCCGGCGAGGAGCGCAGCGACGCGGCCCGGCTCGTCGATGGTGGCCAGCGGGACTGCGAGCCCGAGCGCGGCGAGAGCCACAAGGCCCGTCCAGATCACGGCGGCCACCCACGTGCCGAGGAGGAGCGACCGCCGGCCGTTTGGCCGCGTGGCCACGTGGGCCCACGTGCCCCGTTCCAGTTCGTCGGCCACCGCCGGACACATCGTGACGAGCAGGCCGAGCATGCACACGGCCTCGGGCACAAGCGCATAGAGGAGCGCCACGGCCACGTCGCTCGGCAGCGCTCCGCGCGACGCCCGCCCCACCGCGAGCATCACGGCCGCCGGAAACACGGCCCCGACGGCCGCCATCGCGAGCCGCGGCCAGGTGCAGAGCCGCCGCAACTGAAACTCGGCCACCGCCCACGCGCCGCTCATGCCGTCCCTCCGCGATGCAGCCGCACGAGCTGGCCGAAGATGCCCTCGAGCGACCGATCAGCCGCGGCGACCTCGCTTACGCCGAGCCCCTCGTCGAAGGCCCGCCCGACGGCCTCCTCCACAAACGCGACGGGACGGCGCGTGGCCACCGCCACCGTGTCGCCCTCGTACCGCACTCCCTCCACCCCCTCGATCCGCAGGGCGAGCTCCGCAAACCGCCGCGGCTCCGCGCACCGCACCTTCACCTCCCCGGGCAGCGTGTCGACGAGCCTGCGGATCTCGGCGGCGTCGCCGCTGGCCACAAGCCGCCCGCCGAGGATCACGGCCAGGCTCGCCTCGAGCGACTCCACCTCGTGGAGCAGATGGCTCGCCACGATCAGGCTGCGCGTGGTGGCCCAGCCGCGCACCAGCGACACGAGGTCGTGGCGGGCCACCGGGTCGAGGCCGTTGAAGGGCTCGTCGAGCACGAGCAGATCGGGGTCGTGGGCGATCGCGCCGGCAAGCTTGGCCCGCTGCCGCATCCCCTTCGAGAGCGTGGTCACCGGCCTGCGGGCCGCGGCGGTGAGCCCCACCTGCTCGAGCGCCCGCTCGCCGCGCCCGCCCCCCTCCGGCGCGGCAAAGCCCGAGAGCCG
>CAZDTC010000590.1:0-1654 GCA_964508125.1 uncultured Candidatus Kuenenia sp. | reverse complement strand
GGACGCCTGCGGAGATGCAATTCGCGTCGCAATGGCGTCGCAATTCGCGTCGCACGGTGGTGGCATTGGGATTGGCTGCTTGGCCATGTCGACCGGCTGGCCGATCCGGTCCGCGAGCACCCACGTGGCCGGCTCCGGCACGGTCGCGATGCCGCCAAGCCCGAGCGGCACGGCCCCGGCGGCGTCGGAGTTTGTGTCGCACGTGGGGGGCACGTCGGGGCCGGAACGCGGCGTTCATCGGAAATACGCGTCCCACGCCGTCTTCAGGATCAGGCTGCCTACGACCAGCACGAACACGCCCCGCACGAAACCGCTGCCGTGCCTGAGGGCGAGGCTCGTGCCGAGAGCGCTTCCAGCGACATTTGCCAGAGCCATGGGCAGCATGAACGGCCACCAGACGTGACCGCTCGAGGCAAAGACCGCCAGTGACGCCAGGTTCGTGGCCGTGTTCAGCACCTTGGCGCAGGCCACGGCATTGAGAAAGTCGAAGCCGAGCACCTTCACGAATGCGAAGATGAAAAAGCTCCCCGTACCCGGCCCAAAAAATCCGTCGTAGAGCCCGAGCGCGAAGGAGATCAGCGCGCCCAGCATCGCCTGGTGCGTGCCCGTGAATTTCGGCGCGTGAGTCTGGCCGAGATTCTTCTTCCAGATGGTCGAGGCCAGCACGAGCGCCAGCATGACCGGCAGAAGACGGCGCAGCCAGTCGCTCGATACGAGCGTCACGAGCCAGGCGCCAAGACTCCCTCCGGCCAGGGCGGTCGTCACGGAGAGGGCGAGCATCCGCCACGGCAGCACGACATGGCGAGCGTAGGAGCCCGAGGCCCATGCCGTCCCCCAGACCATCGCGGCCTTGTTGGTGCCAAAAAGAGTGGCCGGGGGAGCCGTGGGGTAAAGCGACAGCAAGATGGGCAGCGACACCAGCCCGCCGCCGCCGGCAATCGAGTTCACGAACCCGGCGGCAAGCGAGACGAGGGAAACCGCGACGACCTCGAGCATAAGAAGGACCGCAGACAGGCAGGCAGACAGACCGGAAGATACGGCGGGCGGGTTGAGAGGCCTCGCTGCCAGTCAGGGTACAGCACGACGCGCATCAGATTCCTGCCCGCCCTCCCGCCCGGCCCGTCGTGTCCACCGCCAAAAAAACCAGTTTTTCAAGGCAATGTCGCGAAAACTTTCCTCCGTGGCCGGCCGGCCTTGCCTTTGTGAAGCCCGGCGCGAAGGGTTTGCGTGAGCCGGGGCTCATGCGATCGTCGCCTGCCGCACACGCAGGAGGCGAGCGAGCCGCTCGCAGAGGGCGAGCCCCGTTTCATCTCTCGGACGACGAGTTGCCGGGGGTTTCGCCGATCGGCGAAGCCCGGGTGCAGCGTAGGCCGAAATCGGTCGGACGCCTCGCGGTGTTCGCGCCGATCGTCGTGTTCACCCTGCAGCAATCGTCACCACGATCCGGACTTCCCGGCGAAGCGGGCCTCGATGCCTGCCATCGTTCGGGATGTCGACCCATTTCGAGGAGGTTCGTTCGATGAGCATCCATTTCCATCTGCGTCTGGCCCACATCCTTGCGGTTCTCGCGTTGGCCGTACCCTGCCTGGCGGGAGTGGGAAGCACAGCCGAGGCTAACGGAACGGCCCCGCGTGCCGACTACGCGTTCGCCCAG
>CAZDTC010000589.1:0-1655 GCA_964508125.1 uncultured Candidatus Kuenenia sp. | reverse complement strand
CATTTTCTTCAACTATGACCGTCTGTACTGGGGCATCACGCCGCCGGGCGTGCGCGGGGTTGGCCAGACCGACAAGGGCGGCTACCTGATCCCGAGCCAGCCGATCTCGCCCCAGGCGATCGTGCAGTTGAACAACGGGGCGATCCAGGCTTCTGGAACCGCTGGCACCAACATTATCGGCGGTATTTACATCTACGGCGCTGATCCGCTCCAACTCGATCTCAACACGAGCTGGATGCGCACGAAGATGGCGTGGGGCAACCGCTACGAGGGCGGCTGGATCTACGACGGCAAGGGCGTGAACATCAGCTACTTCACCGTGGGCAGCCAATCGCAGGAGTTCCAGACGATCAGCGAATTCGCAGCTTCGTCGCCGACGCAAATTTTTACGCAGACGACGACTGGCGCAGGCAACGCTGGCGGAGGTGCCGCCGTCGTCAACAGCTTTCCCCTGACGACAACCACGATCACCTCCAACAGCCCGCCGCCGGATCACCTCATTGCCCAGAAGCTCACTCAGCTTAATTCGACAGAGATCGAGAGTGCGGGTGCCGCCGCGATTATCCGCCGGGAACTCGGCGGCCGCGGGAGTCGAAGCACTGCACGATTCTCATTCGGTCCGCGATTCATTCAGTTTGCCGACCGCTACCGGCTTGGCTACGAGAGCAATCAATACGCGTTCAACCAAGGGCCCACGGCCGGCACGCAGGGTGCCGGTGTGAACATCCAAGCTGGGGGTGGCGGCACGGGCGGCACCGGCGCCGGGGGAACGAGCAGTGCTGGCACGTCTGGTGGTGGGACGAGCGGCGGTCAGCAAGGAGGATTCGGTCAGCAAGGAGGCACGAGCGCCTTCGGCAACAATACGGGTAGTTCGCTTTACACAAGCTCCGCGGGCGACGTGATCGGAATCACGGGCGTCGACACGTTGACGGGGCTCGGTCAGTCTTCGCCACTCCAGGTCGGTGCCTGGGAGACAGACTCGTTCAACAACATGGTTGGCCCTGAATTCGGTCTGCTCTTCGAGTCGCAGTCCGGTCGGTGGACGTTTTCCAGCGAGTTCAAGTTCACCGCCGCGTTCAACTGGCAGAACAATCTCTACCGCGGCTCGAACTTCCCCGACTCGATCGGGGCCGACTACCTGCGGGCCACCTTCAATCCGGCCGTCACAAACACGCAGAGCGTGGGCGGCACGGCGATCGTCCAGCTTCCGCCCCCGCCGCTGTTCCTGCAGGTCTATGGCGTCGGTCAACAGAACGCGACCAACGCTGCCGAGCACCGCTTCGTGTTCTCGCCGATCGGTGAATGGCGATTCGGGGCCGAGTTTAAAGTCAGCCAGGCGATCACGCTTCATGCGGGCTACACCGGCATGTGGCTCGGTAGCATCGCCCGGGCCTCGACAAACACGGGCTATCGCAGCGTTGACAAGCCCACGACGTATGCCGAGCCGACGGATCCGACCCAGCCCGCCAGCCTCACGAACCCCTGGATCGTGAAGACTACGGGGCCGCGACCTGCGGGAGTCGCGCCCACGGATCCGCGATACACCGATCCGAGTAGCTCGTACTATCGTGCAAACCCGGTCTACAACCGGATCGGTCCGGTCGACGGTGGCCAGGAGTATGTGTTCACCAACGGCGTCGACTTCGGCGTCACGG
>CAZDTC010000588.1:0-1659 GCA_964508125.1 uncultured Candidatus Kuenenia sp. | reverse complement strand
CAAGGGACTCGTGGGCCTCGTCGAGGCCACCGACGCGATGGCCAAGGCGGCCAACGTGAAGATCCTGAAGCGAATCAGCATCGGCAACGCCTTCGTGGCGACGGTCGTGCAGGGTGACGTGGGCAGCGTGCGGGCGGCCGTCGAGGCCGGTGCCAATGCGGCCCAGCAGGTGGGCGAGCTCGTCGCCAGCCACGTCATTCCGCGCCCGGCGGAGTCGCTCGTCACGGCATTTTTTGCCTGAACGATGAAAGTTCTCGTCGCGAATCTCGGGTCCACGAGCTTCAAATACCGGCTGTTCGACCTGCCTGAAAAGGCTGGCTCGACCGGCGGGGAGGAGGAGCTCGCGCGCGGAGGCGTCGAACGCATCGGTGCGGCCGAAAGCCGCGTCTATGCCACGGCGGGCTCCACCAAGCTCGAAGCCGTCATGCCTGTACCCGATCACGCCGTGGCCCTCACGGCGGCGCTCGAGCAGCTGACGGCCGAGGGCGGGCCCCTGAAGCGGGCCGACGAGGTCGCGGCGGTGGGCTTCAAGGCCGTGCACGGGGGCCGCGTGAGCGGCGTCGTGCGCATCGGGCCGGATGTCCTCGCGGCGATGGAGGAGATGGCGGAAGTGGCTCCGGCCCACAATCCGCCCTACGTGAAGGCGATGCGGCTGCTCGGCGAACGGCTTCCCACCGTGCCCCTCGTGGCAGCGTTCGAGACCGGCTTCCACGCCACGATTCCCGAACGCAACGCGCTCTACGCGGTGCCGACGGAATGGGTGGAGAAGCATCTCGTGCGCCGCTGGGGCTTCCACGGCGCGAGTCACCGGTTCGTGGCGACACGCCTTGGCGAACTCGTGCCGGGGAAAAAGCCGCTGCGGGCCATCTCCTGCCACCTCGGCGGATCGAGCAGCGTGTGTTGGATCCGCGACGGCAAGAGTGTGGGCACGTCGATGGGGATGAGCCCGCAATCGGGCCTACCCCAAAACAACCGGGCCGGTGATTTCGATCCCTTCGCTCTGCTGCATGTCGCGAAGCAGACGGGCAAGGGATTCGTAGACCTGCTCGCGGAGCTGTCCGGACAAGCGGGGCTGGCCGGAATGTCGGGCACGTCGGGCGACATGCGCGACCTCGAAGAGGCTGCCGCGGCCGGCAGCCGCCGGGCCCGGACGGCGATCGACGTCTACGTGGCGTCGATCCGGCACTGGGTCGGGGCCGGGATCGTGGAGCTCGGGGGGCTCGACGTGATCGCCTTCGCCGGCGGGATCGGGGAAAACTCGCCGCTCACCCGGGCGGCGGTGCTCGCGGGCCTCGACGACCTCGGGATCGCGATCGATTCCGCGGCCAACGACGCGAAGGCGTCGGGGGAACGCGAGATCGGCGGCAAGACGGCCCGCGTGAAGGTGTGGGTGATACCCACGAACGAAGAGCTGATCGTGGCCAGGCAGACGCGCGATCTGCTGGCCGGCGGCTCGCACACAGACTCGCACACACAGAAGAGAGGTGGCTGATGTTCGTCGCCCTGGTGACCGGATCCGTCGTGGCCACGCAGAAGACCGAGTCGATGACCGGCCACAAGATGCTCGTCGTCGAGCCCTACCGGCTCGACGAAAAAACCCGCGACCGGCTCGTTTCGACCGGCCGCACGTTCATCGCCGTCGACACGCTCGGCGCCGGC
>CAZDTC010000587.1:0-1661 GCA_964508125.1 uncultured Candidatus Kuenenia sp. | reverse complement strand
CCGAGCAGCTCATCCAGGCGATCATCGACCTGCAGGACAAGATCCAGCGCGAGGGCACGATCACCGGCCGCGAGTTCGATACGGCCGGTCGTCAGGCCCGCAAGCGGGCCCTCGTGGAGATCGCCTCGCCGCTTTCGCTCGACGCCTCCCGCAACCCCGTGCTGCAGCGGGAGCTCGCCGCTGCAGCCGAACCCGCCGTCCGTTCCTGATTCCGACAAATTCCTCCGCCCGCGTCATGCCCCACACGCCCCCCGCAGTCGACGACATCCTCGCCGCGCTCGTCGAGCGGTTCGGCCCCGTCGAATCGTCGGTCTATCGCGGGCAGACGCGTGTGGTGATCGTGGCGGAAGCCGCCTTCGAGGCGTTTGCGCTGCTTCAAAGCCGGGGCTTCGATCTGCTCGTCGACGTCTCGTGCGTGGACTATCTGGAATACAAGGGGGCGAAGCATCGCTACGGCCTCGTCTACCTGCTTGCGAACACGGCCACGAACCAGCGGCTCACCGTCCGGGTGTTCGTCGACGACCCCGAGCCGGCGGTGCCGAGCGTCGTGCCGCTCTGGGAGGGCGCGAACTGGCTCGAGCGCGAGGTTTGGGATCTCTTCGGCATCCGCTTCGAGGGCCACCCCGATCTCCGCCGCCTCGTGATGCCTGAGGAATTCACCGCCCACCCGCTCCGCAAAGACTATCCGCTCCAGGGCCGCGGCGAACGCCACAACTTCCCCGTCATTACTCGGGACCACAGCTAACCCATGTCCATTGCCCCAGCCGAATTCGACGCGGCCAGCCGCAACGCCGCCACCCGCGACGAAGACTATCTCTGGACGCTCAACTTCGGCCCGCAACACCCGGCCACGCACACGACGCTCCGGCTCGTCCTCAAGCTCGAAGGTGAGCGGGTGGTCGATGCGATGCCGGAGATGGGTTATCTCCATTCGGGCTTCGAGAAGATCGGCGAGCACCTCACGTTCAACCAATACGTGACGGTCACCGATCGGATGAACTACATCTCGCCGATCGCCAACAACGTGGCCTGGCACCATGCCGTCGAGGCCCTGCTCGGCCTGGAACTCACGCCGCGGTGCAAATACATTCGCACGATCGTGGCCGAGCTCGCGCGGATCAGCGACCACCTGCTCTCCAACGGAGCCGTCGGCCTCGACACGGGGGCCTTCACCTTCTTCCTCTACGCCTTCTACCAGCGTGAGGTGATTTACGACATTTTCGAGACGCTCTGCGGAGCCCGGTTCACGAATTCCTACACGCGCGTCGGCGGCGTGTCGCAGGATTTCACGCCGCTGGTGATCGAGAAGATCCGGACCTTCGTGAAGACCTTCCCGAAAACGCTCGACGACATGGAGCGGCTGCTCACGCGCAACCGGATCTTCGTCGATCGCACGAAGGGCGTGGGCGTGCTCACCAAAGACGAGGCGCTCAATCGCAGTGCCTCCGGCCCCGTGGCCCGGGCCAGCGGCGTGACTCGCGACCTGCGCAAAGACGAGCCCTACCTCGCCTACGCCGACCTCGACTTCAAGGTGGCCTGCGCGAGCGTTGGTGACTGCTACGCCCGCTATGTCGTGCGGATGCAGGAGGTGCGGGAGGGCCTGAAGGTCGGCGCGCAAGCCCTGGAAGAGCTGCCGGAGGGTGCGGTGAACGTGGGCGTCG
>CAZDTC010000586.1:0-1667 GCA_964508125.1 uncultured Candidatus Kuenenia sp. | reverse complement strand
TAGTCATCCCCCATGCGCCCTTTGTAGCTTGACCACCCGAATCGAGGGCTCGCGACCGCCGGCATGAAGCCGACCTTCGGAGACATTCAATTCGAGATTCAACTACGGATCCAGTGCTTGTTTGGCACTGGATCAGCCCTGGATCATCGCCGGCAAGCGCGCCGGCCCCATCCAGGGCAGTAACGTATTTCTCGCTGCGTGCCAGCGACCGCCCTTCGACCGAAGTCAAAAGACAATCGCTTCACGCTTGAGCCTTGGGAGAACGCTTCCAGGAGCGTGTCTTGAGAACACGATCCCTTCGGCATTCTTTTCAAGATGCCAACTACCACGACCAAATTGTCAAGGAACGAAACAAGCCGCCCGAATGCGTCGATACGCAATCCGGACGGCTCGTGTTCTGTCATGGACAGAGGTTCACTTCGGACGCTGACGGCAGACGCTGCCACAGCCGACCGAAACGGGCCTCAACCCACGGCAGAGACTGCCACGAGCCGCCTGGCGGGAACCGAACCCGAGCAAGATGGGATCGGCCGCAAGACGTCCGAAAAATTAGCGGACACCCAGGGGGCCGTCAAGCACCGGAGAAATACGCCTCGAAAACTCCGGTCTCGGCGATGTTTTCGAGGGCCTGACGAAGGCAGGACGTCCGGCGATCGCAGGGCTGCGACTTCCCGCGAAAAGCCATGGCCGGAGCCGAGACCTTTCCTGCGATCAACCCGCGGCGTTGCCGCTGTCTGGGGGGATGCCCGCCGAAACTGACGCGGCGTGAGGCCCGTGAGGCCGCTGAAGAGTCGCGTAAGTCACAATCCCCGGCGTTTTCCTGGCAAATGTGATGAAGAAAAGTAAGAGGCTCCGGTCGGAGTCGAACCGACGATGGCGGATTTGCAATCCGCTGCCTTAGCCACTTGGCTACGGAGCCGTGTGCGATCTACGCCCCACACGCTATGGCAGTCCGGGTCGACTGGTCAAGCGCGGTAGGGCGGCGGAACAATTCGGGCCGTGCCGGGCACGGCAGCCGGTCCTTCCGCGCCCTGTGCATCGGCCGTGAAGTCTGACAATCTTCACTTTCGGCCGCTGCGGGGCGGAGTGTGGCCGAGTGAGGCCGCACGCGGTACTTTGCTGGCCCACCCAGTCCCCCCGAAACCGCAGGAGCAGGCAGGTATGGCAAGGCAGGCGACGTGCGACATCGGCCTCATCGGCCTCGCCGTGATGGGCGAAAATCTGGCCCTCAACATCGCCAGCCGCGGCTACTCGATCGCGGTCTACAACCGCACGACGAGCGTCACAGACGCCTTCACCGGCGGCCGCGGCAAGCAGCCGAATGTGGTCGGCTGCCACACGCTTCCCGACCTCGTGGCGGCGCTCAAGGCTCCCCGCAAGGTGATGATGATGGTGAAGGCCGGCCCGGCCGTCGACGACCTCATCAAGACGCTCATCCCCCTGCTCTCCAAGGGTGATTGCATCATCGACGGCGGCAACACGCTCGCCTCCGACACGGAACGCCGCACGAAGGAGGTCGAGGCGGCGGGGCTGCTCTACATCGGCACCGGCGTCTCGGGTGGTGAAGAAGGCGCCCTCAAGGGCCCGAGCCTGATGCCAGGCGGGTCGAAGGCGGCCTGGCCGCTCGTGCAGCCGATCTTCCAGGCGATCGCCGCGAAGGTGGGCCC
>CAZDTC010000585.1:0-1669 GCA_964508125.1 uncultured Candidatus Kuenenia sp. | reverse complement strand
GCATGATCGGCGTGCGCGTCCACTGCCAGACGTTGCCGATGACGTCGCAGAACTCGCCCTGCGGAAACGCAGTCACGGGGCAGCTCGACGCGAAGTGCTCGAGGTTGATGTTGCCGGGCGCGACCGGCCACGTGGGCTGATCGCCGGGCACACCCTCGCGCAGGGCTTGCCAGTGGGCCTCGGTGGGCAGCGCCACGTGCTCGCCGGTTTCCCGGGCGAGCCACGCGCAATAGGCCTGGGCCTCGAGGCAGTTGACCTCCACGGGCCAGTCGAGCGGAAGCGGCGCTTCGTCGAGCAGATTGCGCTGCAGCCAGGCGCCGGCGCGCCGTAGCCAAAATTTCGGATGCTCCGCACGCGTGTAGTGCAGCCAGCCGCGGCCCTCGTCGGTCCAGAGCGAATCGTCGCGGTAGCCGCCGCCGTCGACAAACGCGAGGAACTCGACGTTCGACACGAGCCGCCGCGCCGCCCGAAACGCGGGCAGGGCCACCTCGTCGACGCCGTATTCGTTGTCCCAGCCGTAGGTCTCGTCGCTGGTCGGCTTGCCGAGCCTCACCGTGGCGGCCGGCACCGCGAGCCACTCGTTCGCCGGCGGCGTGCCGTGGGTCGGGCAGGCCCGCCACAGCCGCCGCTCCTCGGCCGTGAGGTCGGCGCCGTGCCGCAACTCGGCGAGCGGCATCTGCCGCATGATCACGCTCGACGTCTCGAGGTGGATCCGTTCGTGCTCGATCCCCATCAGGATCACCCACGCGGGAGAGTCCGGGCGGATCGGCAGGTCGAGCGGCATCCGCTGGATGAAACCGTCGACGAGGGCCCGCACGTCGCGGCGATACTTACGCACGGTGCGCACCCCCGGCCAGTCGTAGTGCGCCGAATTGAGGTCGTCCCACGACATCTCGTCGACGCCGACGGCGAACATCGACTCGAGCCGGGGGTCGATCCGCTCCGGGATCAGGCGGCCCGCGATGAGCTTGTTGACGTAGAACACGGCCGGGTGGCCGAAGTAGAAGATCAGCGGGTGGCGAAGCGGCTCGTGGCGCTCGTAATACGACGCGTCGTCGCGGATCAGGGCGAACAGCCGGTCGTAGAGTTCGCAGGTGGCGTGGAAGTAGCGGCGGAGCTCCGCCCGCTTCGCCTCCGGGTCAACGTCCGAGAGGAGCAGCGTCTTCGTCGGCACGAGCGGCCCTGTGAGGGCGGCGAAGTCGAGGCCGGCGGCGGGGATAAACGACGTGGCGCTCGAATTCATGGGTCGGCGATGCCTTGAGCGGCGGGAAAAATCTCGTCAACTCTACCACGCGCGGCCAGGCCTTCCACGAGCCGGTCGGGAATCGGTGAGTCGGCCGCCAGAAGCGCGCCGACGACGGCGCCGCGGTGGCAGTTGTCGCCGCCGACGCGGGCGTTGGCCGCCACACCGCCGGCCACGTCGCCCGCATGCCGCCAGGCGAGAAAGAGCGCCGCCGGGAAGGCGTCGGGAATGTAGCAGGCGGAGGAGAGCAGGCCGCCCACCACGACGTGATCCGGCTCCCGCTCGAAGCGTCGCACCTTCGCCTCCGAGATCCAGTCGGCTCCCGCCTCGAGGATGGTGGAGCGCAGGTCGTCGCCGGAGCAGACGCGGGCGAGCATCCGCGCGAGGATCCCGGCGGCTTCGACCACCTCGTCGTCCTTGTGCGTG
>CAZDTC010000584.1:0-1671 GCA_964508125.1 uncultured Candidatus Kuenenia sp. | reverse complement strand
CCTGTCACCAAATCGGCTTTAGCCTGTCATGGTGGGATAGGCTTTAGCCTGTCATGGTGGGATAGGCTTTAGCCTGTCATTTAATCCGCTGAGGCCCGTCCTACGGCGCCGCCACTTCCCCGCCGGCCCGCGTCGAAAGCGCCCTCCACACGGCCGCATCGACACCATCCTCGACGAACTGCCCCGACCCATCGGCCATGAGCACATTCACGCCACCGGGATGCCGGCTCCGCGCCGCCCGCCAGCCGTAGCCGGCGTATTGGATTCTCACGTCCGACGCCATGTCGACACCGATGCAGTCGATCAAACTCGAATTCGGGGTCCGCGCATGATTGTAAAGCCCCGTTCGGTATTCCCCATTCGCCCACGAAAACCCACGACGATTGGTGTAGTTCCAAGACGTTGCCCGACTGCACCGGTTTTCGGTCAGCGGCGTGGAAAAAATAAACGCGTAGGTCGTGACGTTGTTCACGAACGATCGATCGCTGAATGCCTCCGGGCCGTCGCCAAGGATGCTCTCGGACATCAGCGCTGTCTTCGACAGGCCATCCGTCACATGAGCCGATCGAGTCTTGGAATTGATGAAGCACATGCCGTCCGTCTGGAACGGCGTGCCGCCGCCGGCTCCGCTGCCGGCGCAGGCGGCGTAATTCGTCGGGCCAAACCCATCGGCCACGCTTACACCTCGGTCGCTGGGGCAGAGAAACATCGGCACGACCATCGACACGATCGCCTGATTTTGCGGCATCACCTGAAATCCCGTCCCATAGAGCGGCACGGAGAGGTCGAGGCCGCGCAGGATGTCGTCGTTCTCAAAGTAGGGCGTCAGGTGAGCCAGCGCCGACCAGCGGTAAAACTGGTGCGGGTGCTCCGGCTGCGCGGCCCACTGGCGTGATTCCGATCCGATCGGAAAGACGCGGCGAGCCGACTCGTGGTTGAGCATTGCCAACCCAAGCTGATGAAAGTTGTTCAAGCACGTGGAGCGGCGACCCGTCTCGCGGGCCTGCTGCACCGCCGGCAACAGAATGCCTGCGAGCGTGCCGATGATCGCAACGACGACCAGCAACTCGACGAGCGTAACGCCGCGCCTTCTCTGGGCCGTCACCATCACGCCACGCGACCCAGTCGCCGCCGAGCATGCCATCCGATCACGGCCAAGCCAATGGCCGCCAAAGCCAAGGTTGCGGGCTCCGGCACAGCGACGATGCCGCCGACCTGGCCCGCACCCGACACAAAGAAGTCGGTGTAACTGCCTGTGAGCGGATCGACCACAAAAAACTGACCGCTGTAGTTCGCCGTTCCTACGAGCAGGCTGCCGTTCGACAGCATCGCAAGGGCGCTTGGGAATGAGTTGGCCGAAAGACTTGCCAGCGTTGCAGTCGACGGCGACTGTGCTGAAAGGTCTGTTTTCAACAATCGGTTGTCGACAATGCTCAGGGAGTAGAGCGTCGAGCCGTCGACGAGCAGGCCGGTTGGAGCCCGCGTCTGGGAGGGATCAATCCCATTGACAATCACCGTCGCCGGAGTGGCCGAACCACTGGTGAATCCCAGGACGTTGCCGTTGTATCCAGGATTGTTGCTGACGAGCACCTCGCCGTTCGGCCCGGTCGCCACGGCAGACCCGCCGCTCAAAGGAAACGTTGTGTACGGCGTTGCTGATGCGGCGTTGCC
>CAZDTC010000583.1:0-1677 GCA_964508125.1 uncultured Candidatus Kuenenia sp. | reverse complement strand
ACGCCAGCAGCAGGACGGCGAGAAGGGCGGGCGCGGGCTGCATGGCGATTCCTGGTCGTGGAGGTGGGAGCGACGAGCAGATCATGAACGCGAAGACCGACGAGAGCGTATCGCGGCCGTGGTCCGGGCGTACCCAGTTGGCGGCTTTGTTTTGTCACGGAGAGCTCTTCAGCTCGTAGGCGACGCGATTGGCCCCCGGCTTGACGTCGAGCACGAGCGTGCTCTTCGCGTTGTAGGCGTCCGGAATCGCTTCCACCACGACGTCGACCTCGGCGAAGGAGCCTCCCGGCATGGCAATTTTCTTCGTGCCGGCCACGCGGGGTGACGTGATTTCCACCCGCATCGACCCGAGCGGAACCCGCTGCGAGAAAGCCCCCTTGGCAATGAACGCCCCTGCGGACGGGCTGTTGCCGTCGACGGGCCTCAACGTGATCGTCCCATTCTCGACCGGCTTCCCGTCGAGCGTCACCGTTCCCACCACCGTGGCGCGACCGCCAGGGCCACACCCCACCAGGAGCAAAACACATGCGAGACGGCGGACCCAGGCGGTGCTTCGGCGAGCGTGCGTGAAAAAGTACCGCGGGACGACGGGGGCTTGCCTGTTGGACACTCGCTGGCGCGCCTTTCCCACCTAGTCGAGAGACAAGGATTCGCGGCCGTTCATCGTGCCGACCGCCCGCCACACGTCAGACGCGATGCTGTCGCTCACGAACGTGACGGCCCCGTCGCCCAAGAGCGTGATGACTCCCCCGGCATGGCGGCTCCGGGCGGCCGCCTGCCGCGCGCTGTCGGCCCCGGGCGAGCATGGCGTTTTGGGATCGGTGTCCGTCGCGGGCTGGCACCCGTTGACGTCGGGAACGGAACTGTTGGGCGTGTTGATCGTCATGAAGGCATTCGAAACCCAGCTGGGAGCGAAGAAAAAATTGTCACAGAGCAGCAGGCCGCGAAAGTCCAACTGGGCCGGATAGGTGGACGTGGTCGTGCCATTCCACGCCGGCACGATCATTTCCGACATCAGCACGGTGTTCGAAAGCCCGTCGGTGAACTTCGCGAAATTCGGCTCCGAGAGCGTGCAGGAGGTGGATGTGTACGTCAGGGCGGCAAACGGCGCGTACGCAGCCGGCCGCGTCGCGCCATTGGCGTTGTTGTCGTACCCCCACGTCCTGTTGCCGTAATTGAGGGCGTAGTTCCCCCGCGCGAAGGTCGCGTAATTATCGCGATGGAGCGAGGGCGCCCGGTCACTGGGGCAGAAATAGAGTGAAACAAGCTGGGCCGGAGCAGCCAGTGGGGCTGTCTCCGTCGAACCCCCAACCACCGTCCGAGACGAGTTGGGCGGCTCGAAGGGCTGCTTGGAGAAATCATACCGGTCGTACAGCGATTGCTGCTCGAGAAATGGCCACAGGAAGATGACGAAGCTGCAGCGTCGCGGGAGGGTGTGAGGCGATGTCACGTTGTTCGGGATTTTGTTCATGGAATTGTGATGCAGGGCCATCGCCAATCCCCACTGCTTGAGGTTGTTGGTGCAGGAAATGCGGCGGGCCGACTCCCGGGCGCTCTGCACGGCCGGGAGAAGCAGCGCGATCAAAAGGCCGATGATGGCGATCACGACCAGGAGTTCAACGAGCGTGAAACCATGTAGGGGTCGAGGGCATGCTTTCGCATACCCTCGGGGTTGCC
>CAZDTC010000582.1:0-1695 GCA_964508125.1 uncultured Candidatus Kuenenia sp. | reverse complement strand
GAAGAAATATATCGTGTGGAAGAAGCACTTCCGCACCGACACGAGCGTGGAGGGCGTGTTCGCCGCGGGCGACGTGGCCGACGATCACTACCGGCAGGCGATCTCGGCCGCCGGCACCGGCTGCATGTCGGCCCTCGACGCGGAGCGCTGGCTCGCCGCCCAGGGCGCGTAGCGGCGGCTCCTCCGCCACCGCGCCGCGATTGCCGCGCCGCCTGCGCCGAGCACGACCAACACGCCCGTCGCCGGTTCCGGCACGCCCACGATCGACACCCTCACGGTGAGATCCTGGAAGTCGTGATCGGGCACCACCTCCGCCCGGTCGCTGAGCCCGATGTAGACGGCGCCCGTGCCGCTGGTGATGAACGTGGTGCCCGACGTGTAGGGGTCGAACGCGAGGAAGAAAGCCGCTCCGTTCACAGGGTTCGACGTGTTCGAGCCGTTCGGGATCGTGAACGTGCCCGTGCCTCCCTGGTCGGTCACGTTGGCGATATAGGTGAATGGCACGAGGCCCGCCCCGAAGAGATACACCGCGGTCGGATTCGGCCCGTTGGTCGAGGCGGTGGTTGTGTCATAGACGAGGGTGCCGCTCACCAGGAACTGATTCTGGTTGGCGGCGTCACCCTTGCCCAGAAACTCGAACTGCACGAGCGCCGGCTCCGAGAGCACGAGATTCGCCGTGTGGTAGCCGGAGATGCCCAGGTTGTTGCCAAAGCTCGCGTCGGGCGCGAAGCCCGCGGCCGGCGTCGGCCATCCGCCAAGCGCCGTCGGCAGCCCCTGGCCCGCCGGCCAGCCGTTGGCGAGCGTGTAGCTCGAGCCACCAGGATCGCCGATCACCTCCTGCTGGATTGTCGTGCCGGACGTGGCCTGGAAGGAAAAGAACGGAGCCGCGGCGGCGGGTCGGCTGGCGGCCAGCATGCAGCAGACGACGACCGCCGCCACGACACAGCCAAGGTGTTCCGCACGAACCGCACGACGCAGGGAAATCGAGAGCGTGACCATGGATGGGCCTCACGGAAGCGAAGGAAACGAACGCTTCCGTGCAGCCAACGACCGCGTTCACGATGACCGCGGCGAGGCAACCATCCAGGCACCGGCAGGGCAAGGCAAGGCGGCGGGCTTCGGCCACGCGCAGCCGCTGTTTCGCGCGAATTTATGAGCCGGACACTCTCGGCCCCGCGCGGCCCGGCGGGCGAGGGCGGGGAACTCATCCCGGTAGTCCCGTTCCAGCGGAACCAAAAAAGAAAAACCCGGCCGGGTTTCACCCCCGGCCGGGTCGAATGGGTTGTCGGGTGGCGTACGACCTAAAAGCCGACGTAGGTGACCAGGATGTCGCCGTGCTTCTGGAACCGCACGATCACGGAGCAGCCGCACGCGTAGTCGTAGCGCACCTGGCCGCAGCCGAACAGCGTACACCGCGAGGCCTCGCAGGGGCACCCCTGGCAGCACGCCGGCAGGCACACCGGCACGTTCACCGTGCAGCACGTCTCCGGGCTCGTCGGCGTGAGCACCGTCTCATACGTCGGCTCCGGGCAGCAGCCGCGGTCGTGCTTGTGCTTGTGGGCATGCTTGTGACGGGACTTGATACAGGGATTCGTCGGGCAGCATGTCTCGGCGCCACAGTCGGGCTCAAGGCCGCATGAGGGCTCGAGGGCACAGCCGGGCTCGAACTGGCTGCAGCCAACACCTTCGGGTGCT
>CAZDTC010000581.1:0-1696 GCA_964508125.1 uncultured Candidatus Kuenenia sp. | reverse complement strand
GCGTGCTCAACGCACCAGGGGCATGACAGGCTGAAGCCTGTCCCACAGGAGTCATCCCGTGAGCGCGACGAGTGCGGCGATGCGGTGGTCGAGTTCGGCGACGCTCTCGGGCTCCGTGTCGCCTCGTGCGAAGACCGTGAGCACGGGCGCGCCCGCGCGGAGTACTTGGCCCGGACGCGGAATGTCGGTGAGCGCGGGGTGGCCGTCGGCGGCGGTCCATGGAGCGGCACACTTGGCGATGCGATCGAGCAAGGAAACGTCGATCGGCATTGGGCGGGCTGCGAAGAGGATCGCCTTCGACCATACGCCGGGGCTGCCCGCGTAAGACAGGCGCGGTGAGGGGTAGCCGAACGCTGTGAGGTGTGTGGCGATGATCGATGTGCCCGTGGACCGTTCGACGAGTTCGGCGGAGGCCGTGGGCCGGGGGTTCACCTCGAGCAGCGTGAGCCGGCCGTCGGGCTCGAGGATCGCATCGACGCCGACGATGCCGCGGAGCCCCGCGCGGTCGGTGAGCGCCGTGGCGAGATCGGCGAACTGCGTCTGTACTTTGGCCGGGACGGAAGCCGGCGGGAGCAGGGTCGCGCCGCAGAAGGCGAAGGCGGGGGCGCGGTACAAGGCCAGGCCGACAAGTTGCCGAGTGATGCCGAGAACGGCGCACGAGCCGGCCGAGAGGGCGAGCACGGCCGAGAGTGGCGTGCCCGAGACCAGCCGCTGCCAGATGCACGGTTCGCGTGCGGGGGCGGCGGATGGTGTCCAGGCAACGATGCCACGGCCTCCTGCGCTCGCCACCGGCTTCCGCAGGAACGATCCATCGGTCGGCAGGCCGTCGGGCGAGGCGAATGTCGCGGGCGTCCGCAATCCAGCATGGCGCACGATGGCAGCGAGCGTTGTCGGATCGCGCACCTGTCGCACGCTGGCGGTGTCGTTGCCGGCGAGCGGTCTGGCCGCGGAGATGGAGTCGATGATCGGCAGATGGTTTTCGATCGCGCCTGTGTAACAGAACGGGGCAGGGGGGAAGGCCGCTGCCGCGGATACCAAGTCGTGTGGATAGTGTTCGGCCCGGCGCGTGATGACGGCCGCAGCCGCGAGATCGAGATCGTCGAACAGGTCGGCCGCGTACACCGCCCAGCCGGCGGCTATCGCCGAGGCCGCCGCCGCCCGGCAACTCGCGCCCACGATCACGAGCGGTGGCCGCGGCCCCGGAGACGCGACAACGCTTCTGCCTTGCGGTGCCTCGCCGGGTCCAGCGGTCGACGGTTGAGGGTCCACGCCGCAAATGCTACCTTGCTGCCGCTACCCGCGAATACCGCGGGATTGCGTCATGGTGACCCGCCATGCTGGCGGCAGCGGACGCTGCGTGGTCCACCCTTCAGGAGAAAGAACCCATGTCGATGTTCATTGGTGAGGCTCTCGCTGGCGATGGCAACGAAATCGCCCATATCGATCTGCTGATCGGCAGCAAGGACGGCCCGGTCGGGATCGCGTTCGCGAACGCCCTGGCCCGGCAGAGCGAGGGACACTCGAATCTGCTCGCCGTGCTGACGCCGAACCTCGCCGTGAAGCCGGCCACCGTGATGATCACGAAGGTCACGATCAAGGGCGCCAAGCAGGCCGTGCAGATGTTCGGCCCGGCGCAGGCAGCCGTGGCGAAGGCCGTGGCCGACAGCGTGGCTTCCGGCGTGATCCCGAAGAGCGA
>CAZDTC010000580.1:0-1706 GCA_964508125.1 uncultured Candidatus Kuenenia sp. | reverse complement strand
TGAGGTAGGCGTCGGCCCCGGTCCGCACGTAGCCGGCGATGTCGATCATCTTCTGGGAACCTGCGGGCTGGGCCTCCATCCACTTGAAGAACTGCCAGGCCTGCAACAGCGCGAGCACGGAACCGGCCGTGCCCAAGAGCCACCAGAAGCCGTACGGGCCGAAGAACCAGGCCTGCGAAGCGGCGTCGGCGCCTTCGGAGGCGTGTGCGACGAGCGGAACAAAGACGGCGGAGCAAGCGACGGCACCGGCGGCGTGGAGACGGTTCACGGTGAGAGGACTCCGGAGGAAGTGTGCGGAAAGGCGGCGGACGGACCATCGGCCGCGCATGGGAGTGCGAAATCTACTGGCGCTCAAAAACGCCTGTCAAACGCGGGTCGCGGCCCCCGCACGGGAACAGCATCGACCGGGCTCACGACCGGAAACGCGCACCCGATGGACAGGTGTCACCCCGGGCCCACCGGCACCTTGCCGATCGAGTGGTACACGAACCCGCGGGCGCGCATTTCGGAGGGCGCGTACAGGTTGCGGCCATCGAAGATCACCTTCGCCTTCATGCGGCGGGCGACCTCGTCGAAATCGGGCCGGCGGAAGTCGCCCCACTCCGTGACGATCGCCAGGCAGTCGGCCCCGTCGAGCGTATCCATCACGCCCGCGGCATATTCGAGGCGATCGCCGTAGAGGGCCTTCACGTTCGCGAGCGCCTCGGGATCGAACACGCGCACAGCTGCGCCCCCTTCGAGGAGCCGGTCGATGAGGTCGAGCGCCGGGGCGTCGCGGGTGTCGTCGGTGCGCGGCTTGAAGGCCAGCCCCCACACCGCCACCTTGCGGCCCTTGAGATTCCCGCCGAAGTGGGCCGCGATCTTCTCGCCGAGCACCTTCTTCTGGGCGAGGTTCGTGTCGTGCACCGAGGTGAGGATTCGCGGCACGATCCCCTTGTCGCGGGCCATCGCGGCGAGCGCCTGCACGTCCTTCGGGAAGCAGCTGCCGCCGTAGCCCAAGCCCGGGAACAGGAAGGCGAAGCCGATCCGGCTGTCATGGCCGATGCCGCGGCGGACGTCGTCAATATCGGCCTCCATCCGCTCGCAGAGGTTCGCCACCTCGTTGATGAACGAGATCTTCGTGGCGAGCAGGGCATTGGCCACGTACTTCGTCATCTCGGAACTCTCCGGCGACATGACGAGGAACGGGTTTTCGGTGCGCAGAAACGGGAGATAGAGACTGCGGAGCGTCTCCCCCACGTCGGGCGAACGCACGCCCACGACCACTCGGTCGGGCTTCTGGAAATCCTCGATAGCCGCCCCTTCCTTCAAGAACTCGGGGTTGCTCGCCACACGGCACGCGCGGCCCGTGCGGTCGAGGAGCCGCTTCTCGATGCCAGCGCAGGTGCCCACCGGCACGGTGCTCTTCGTGACCACGATCGCCTCGGGGCGGAGGTGCGGGGCGATCGTGTCGACCACCTTCCAAAGGGCCGAGAGGTCGGCCGAGCCGTCGGCCGCGGGCGGCGTGCCGACCGCCAGGAAGACCACCTCCGCGTCTTTGATGGCCGCCGCAGTGTCGGTGGTGAACTTCAGCCGACCGGCGGCGACATTCCGCTCCACCAACTCCTCGAGACCCGGCTCGTAGATCGGAACTTCGCCCTTGTTGAGCCGCGCGATCTTGTCGGCGTTGATGTCGAGGCAGGTGACCGTGTTGCCGCTGTCGGCAA
>CAZDTC010000579.1:0-1708 GCA_964508125.1 uncultured Candidatus Kuenenia sp. | reverse complement strand
GAAGCGCTCGGCAACGTCGTCGCGGTCATCCCGGAGCCGCCGGGCGTGCGGCTCGTGGTCGACGCCGGCGCGATCGCCCACGGGGCGACGCTCGGCGAGAGCATCTGCACGAGCGGCTGCTGCCTCTCCGTGGTGCGGATCGCTGGCGAGCAGCTCGAATTCCAACTCGGCCCCGAAACACTCTCCCGCACGACGCTCGGCGGCCTCGCCCCCGGCAGCCGCGTGAACCTCGAACGCTCGCTCCGGGCCACCGACCGGCTCGGCGGCCACATCGTGACGGGCCACGTCGACGGCCTCGGCAGCCTGGCCCGGCGGGTCGAGGAGGGCGACTGGGTGACCTGCCGGTTCGCCGCGCCGCCGGCACTCCTCGCCCAGATGGCGGGAAAGGGCTCGGTGGCGATCGACGGCGTGAGCCTCACTGTCGTCGACGTGGACGCGGCCACGTTTGGCGTGGCCCTGATCCCACACACGCTAGAACACACCACGCTCGGCCGCCTCGCCGTGGGCGATCGCGTCAATCTCGAGACGGACCTGGTGTTCAAGTACGTGGCCCGGTGGCTCGAAGCGCGGGCGGTGAGCGGATGACCGACGCGCAGACACCGCACCCGCCACCGGCCCGGCAGACCACCGCCTATCTCAAGGAACTCTTCGGGCAGGTCGGCTTCTCGATCGACGCGAAGCGCGGGCAGAACTTCCTCGTCGACCTGAACCTGCTCGACCTGCTCGAACGCTCGGCCGGCATCACGCCCGCCGATGTGGTGCTCGAAGTGGGCACCGGCACCGGCGCCCTCACCGAGCGGCTCTCCCGCGCGGCCCGCCACGTGGTCACCTGCGAGATTGATCCCCGGCTCGCGCAGCTCGCCCGCGACCGGCTCGTGGACTGCGACAATGTTTCGCTCGTCGAGGGCGACGTGCTCGCCGGCAAGCACCGCTTCGCGCCGGAAGTGCTCGCCGCGATCGACGCAGCCCTCGCAGCGGCCCCCGGCGGGCGGTTCCTGCTCGTGGCGAACCTCCCCTACTGCGTGGCCACCCCGGTGATCTCGAACCTCCTCGCCCTGCCCCGCCCGTACGACTCGGCCACGGTCACGGTGCAGCGCGAGATGGGCGAGCGGATGACCGCGGCGGCCGGCTCGCACTCCTACAACGCCCTCTCCATCTGGATCGGCGCCCAGTGCCGCTCGGAGCTCGTGCGTATCCTCCCCCCGAGCGTGTTCTGGCCGCGGCCCAAGGTCGACTCGGCGATCGTGCGGCTCGACCTCGAGCCCGCCCGCCGCGCGAACATCGGCGACCTCGCCCGGTTTCACGAGTTCGTGCGCGACATCTTCTGCCACCGCCGCAAGCACCTCCGCGGCGTGCTCCTGCGGCTGGCCGCGCACACGACGGGCGACAAGGCCGCCGCCAAGCAGATCATCGACGACATCTTCACGTCGCTTGGATTCGCCCCCGACATCCGCGCCGAAGACATCCCGCCCGACGTCTTCGTGGAGCTCGAAAAACGCTTCGCCGCGGCCGTGGGGTGACAGCACGGCTATCAACCGTCGCGCACCGGCTCGGGGTCGCTCCTACCATCGTGGGACAGGCTTCAGCCTGTCTCTGGTCAACGCGCCCAATCCGGCTCGGGGTCGCCCCTACCGTCTCGCCGGACGTTCGCCTCCGCCCTCCAGGCTACGGCTCACTCGGATTTGCCTGCGCTGCGCCATCCATGGCT
>CAZDTC010000578.1:0-1711 GCA_964508125.1 uncultured Candidatus Kuenenia sp. | reverse complement strand
GACGAAGAGCAGGCCTTCGGCGATGGCGACGGTTCCACAGGTGCGGTGCATCGTTTCCTCGAAGTCGAGTTTGCCGTTGCCGTCGGCGTCGAAGCCGGGATAGTGCCACACGGCCGCCGAGGCGGGATTGGGCCGGGCCACCTCTCCCTGCTCCTTGATCACCGCCTGCTCGCGACGGCGGGGCAGGGGCGTGTTTGGATCCTTGAGGCTCACCGCGAGCTCACTCGACACGTCGCCTCGCTTCGTGGGGTCGATGCACCACAGGTGGCCCACCCCCTCGCCATGCTCCGGGTCTTCGCCGACGGCGATGTAGACGAGCCCCTCGTGGACGACGGGCGTGCCGATGATGTGATTGCGATCGGCCCGTCCGCCGAGCGTGTACTTCGATTCCTTGGGATTGCAGTCGAATTCCCAGAGTTTTTTCGCGCGGCCGTTGTCGCCGCGCACATCGAACGCGTACAGCCAGCCGTCGCCACCTCCGAACAGCACCTGCGGCACACCGCCGAGCTCGGCGGAGGTGGGGCTGGACCACTGCCCGTGGAGCACGTTGGCCCCCGGCGTGGCGTCCGCCCAGAGGACCTTTCCGTCGCGTTTGTCGATGCAGAGAAAACTCGGGGCATCGGCGTTGGGCAGGTTGATGTGCCCCTCGTCGACGCCGTTGCTCGTGTTCACGAACAGCAGGTCGCCTGCGCTCGTCACGTACCACAGCCGATCCCCCTCCACGAGCGGCGCGCAGCAGATGCCCTGGAGCGGCCAGTCGTGCACGCGGCCTGTGGGCAGTTTCTCGCTCGAATCCTGCCAGAGGAACGAGCCGTCTTTGGTGTCGAAGGCGAGTAGGCAGCCGAGATCCACCGCCGGTGGATACCGCTTGAGCCAGCCCTTTCCGTTGTTCGTGCCGACATACGCCTTCCCGCCGGCCACGACGGGATTGCCATACGACTGGCTGCCGAGCGCCGCGACCCAGGCGACGTTTTCGCTCGTGTCGGGCTTCCAATCGCCCGTATCGAGGTCAAAGTCGCCGGGGGTCCATTCGGCCGGGAGGTTCTTCGCCGGCGAGACGTTGTTGCGCATGGGCGAGCCGCCCCACTGGTTCCAGTCGCCAGCCTCCGCCGTGGAGGCAATCAGGGCGAGAGCACAGGCGATCATCAGGCGCACCTTCACTTCACAGCCTCCACGGTCACGTTGTCGATGTAGATCTCGGAGTCCTTCGAGTTGCCGAAAAACCCGGGGCTGCCCTGCAGATTACCCGCGGCATGCGTGGCTTCGATCGTCCAGGCCGTGGGCTCCGGCTCGCCACGCGGCCAGACTTTGCCGCGGAGCACAGCCGCCGGGCCGCTCGTGCGGGCCTCGAATTTCATCGTGTACCATCGGCCCGCCTCCCACGAGAACGGAATCGTTTTGGAAAAATACGTCGCCACCTGAGGCGGCCAACTCCGCAGCTGCAACTGCTGGGCGGCGCCCATGAGGTCGAGCGTGTAGCGCTGGGCGATGAGCCCCATATCGGGCATGCGGGCCTTCTCGAGCGCTGCGGGATTGCCGAAGGCTTTTGCGAAGATATCGGCATCCGAGGCGGGTACCTTCGCCACGGCAACGGCCGGGTCGCCGGGCTTCTCCACTCCTGTCTCCTGCGCACGGAATTCGGCGCGGATCGAGTAATCATGCAGCCCGATCGGCCCGATCCAGCCCTGGCTGCGCGTGCCCTTGGGGATCG
>CAZDTC010000577.1:0-1714 GCA_964508125.1 uncultured Candidatus Kuenenia sp. | reverse complement strand
GCGGCCGTTGCCGTCCATGATGACGGCGATGTGCCGCGGGAGGCCGTCCGCCCCGGCCTGCGCAGACGCCGTCACGCGTTCGCCCGGGCGGGGTGCTGGTGTCGTGGCCATGCGTTCGGCTTCGAGGGAGGGGCGCAGAAGATCGTCTGATCCCGATCGGGCCCGACCGACACCACCGTCACCGGCCGGCCGAGAAGCTCGCCGATCCGGGCCAGGTAGCGCCGGGCGTTTTCCGGCAGGTCATCATAGCGCCGCACGCCGGTGAGTTCCTCCTGCCAGCCCGGAAGCGTCTCGTAGACGGGCTCGGCCCGCTTGAGGTCGTCGACGTGGCTGGGAAACTGCGTCACCCGCCTGCCGTCCACGAGGTACGCCGAGCAGATGGCAAGTTCTTCGAAGCCGGAGAGCACGTCGAGAAGCATCACGGCCAGTTCGTCGACGCCCGAGAGCCGCGCGGTGTCGCGGGCGGCCACGGCGTCGAACCAGCCGCAGCGCCGCGGCCGCTTGGTCACGGTGCCGTACTCGTTGCCACGGTCGCGAATCCGCTGGCCCGTGGCGTTGTCCTGCTCCGTGGGCATCGGGCCGCCGCCGACGCGCGTCGAATATGCCTTCACGACGCCGATCACCCGCTCGATCCAGCGGCCGGGCACGCCTGAGCCGTTCGAGATCCCGACACCCGACGAGTTGCTGCTCGTCACGAAGGGATACGTGCCGTGGTCGACGTCGAGAAGCGCGCCCTGGGCTCCTTCGAAGAGCACCTTGCGGCCCGCCTCGACCGCATCGAGGAGATACGAGGTCGTGTCGCACACCAGCGGCCGCAGTCGCTCGGCGTAGTGCCGATACTGCTCGTGGATCGCCGCAACGTCGAACGCCGTCCCGAGGAGCTTGGCCTTGAGACCGGCGATGTGATCAAGCTGGCTGCGGAATTCGGGCCGGTAGAGGTCGCCGAGCCGGATCGCGAGCGAGCGGCCCACCTTGTCGCGGTAGCACGGGCCGATGCCGCGGCCGGTGGTGCCGATCGGCTCGCCGCCCGAGAGACTCCCGTCGAGGAGCTTGTCTTCGGTGACGTGCCAGGGAAATACGACGTGGGCCCGATCGCTCAGGAGCAGCTTGCCCGCGATCGTGACGCCGCGTCCCTCGAGGCCGTCGATCTCCTTGATCACGGCGGCCGGGTCGAGCACCACACCGCCGGTGACGACGCAGCTTACGCCGTCGCGCAGGATGCCGCTGGGGATGAGCGAGAGCTTCCAGGTCTGGCCGCCGAAGACCACGGTGTGGCCGGCGTTCGCCCCCCCCTGGTAGCGCACGACGATGTCGTGCTCCTCGGTGAGGAGATCGACGAGTTTCCCCTTCGCCTCGTCACCCCATTGCAGACCGATGACGCAGGTGCCGGGCACGGAGCGGAATCCTCGAGGGGGCGGAGGGCCGGGAGCCGGTGGATCCGGCGGGGCGGAGCGGCGATCGACGGCGGTCCGCTGGGAATCCGGCGGCCGATCCGGGGCTGGGCACCGGGTTCGTCGGCCGCTGGGCCTTGCCAGTGGTAGAGTCTAGATACGGGTGGTACCCGGTCAAGCCGCGGCGCGGCGCTCCCCCGGACACGTCCCCGGCGTCCCCGATGGCCAAGTCCTCACCGAGCGGCACGGTCCTCCACGTCGGCCCCGAGGCCGCCGGCCGGACATTGGCGGCGTTCCTCCGCGAGCGGCTCGGCGACGAGAGC
>CAZDTC010000576.1:0-1718 GCA_964508125.1 uncultured Candidatus Kuenenia sp. | reverse complement strand
ATTCTCAACTGTGATGGTGCGCTCTGAGTAAGCCGCGTATCTGCCCGTCGGCTCCTCCACATTGCACCGACCGTCTCTGCCGCCTCCCCTTTCCAGTTGAGGGAGCCCGAAGCCGGCGACAACTAATTATCGTCGTCCGAAAGGAGCAAAAGCGCGCGGGGGAGGGTCGAGTCGATCACGCGCGAGAGGGCGATGATGAAGCCCGCGCTGCCGTCGCGCCAGCCCCCCTGGAGAATGTAGGCCTTGGCAAAGTTGCTGGCACCGCGAAGCGGGATCGCCCAGGCGCTCACCCGCTGCCGCTTGGCCCGCATCAGTTCCGCCTTGAGCCGGGCATACCTCACCGACCGCGCGAGCACGTCGGCGCCGTCGACGAAGCTGCGGTGCAGGATCGAGCCCGGCAGGAGCCGTGGCGCCGAACGGGATTCCACCTGCTCGTGAACCGGCAGTGGCGAGAAGTTGGCCGAGCTGCGGTGAAACAGCCGCAGCACCTGCTCGCCGCCCCATGGGCCATGCCGCACCTCGCGCCGGCCGATAAACGTGCGGCGTCGGAAGGCGAAGCACTGCGCTGTGTCGGTGAGCTCGAGGGCCGCGACGGCGGCAGCGGCCTCGGCGTCGAGCGACTCGTCGGCGTCGAGCGAAAGAATCCAGTCGTGCTCGGCCAGTTCGACGGCTCGGCGCTTCTGGAGTCCGTAACCGAGGAATGGCTGATGTTCTACGCGCGCGCCGGCCAGGCGGGCGATCGCCGCCGTGTCGTCGGTCGAGCCGGAATGGAGCACGAGCCGCTCGGCGCAGAAGGCCACGCTCGCAAGCGTCTCGCCGATGTGGGCTTCGGCATCGCGGGCGATCACCACGGCGGAGATCGCAGGGCGGCCGGCCGTCATGGGAATGGCCCGTCGACGGCCGTCGATCCAGGAACCGACTCCCCTGCGTCGGTCGCCAACCTCAGGGGAAACTCGAGCGTAAACGTGCTCCCCACGCCGAGGCGGCTTTCGGCGCGGATGTCGCCGCCGTGCTCACGGAGGATCTTGCGGCTCACCGTGAGGCCGAGCCCCGTGCCCCGCGAGCCCTTCGTCGAGACGAACAGGTTGAAGATATCGGCGAGAGTCTCCGGGCTCATGCCCTCGCCATTGTCGGCCACGATCACGCGCACGAGCCCTGCTGGCCGGTCGAGCTCGATCCGGATTTCCACCCCCGGGTCGGGCCGGTCCTCGACGGCATCCAGCGCGTTGGTGACCACGTTGAGCACGGCCCGCGAGATGCCCTCGGGGTCGAGCACGAGCCGCGGGAGGTCGGCCGGAGCAGCCCAGCGGATCGTCGTTCCCGCGTCGCTCGCCCGCTGCTGCACCGTCTCGACGATGTCGGTGATGAGGGCGGCGAGATCGGATGGAACCGGGTCGGGCTCGCGTTCCTTGCTGAACGACAGCATGTCCATCACGAGCGACGAGATCTTGGCCTGGTTGCGGCCCACGATCTCCCAGCCCTTGCGGAGTACGCCGAGGTCTTCGTTCTCCAGGCCCATGTCCACGAGGTAGCCGCCCCCCTTGATGCCCTGGAGGATGTTCTTGATGTGGTGGGAGAGCGTGGCGATCGTCTGGCCGACGGCCGCCAGCCGCTCCGACTGCACCATGGCGGAATAGTAGGTCGTGTCCTCCACGGCCAGCGCCGCCTGGTGGCCGATGGCGATCATCAGCTTCAGGTGGTCCTCGGTGAATTTTTCG
>CAZDTC010000575.1:0-1720 GCA_964508125.1 uncultured Candidatus Kuenenia sp. | reverse complement strand
CGCACCGCGTTGCGGATGCGGGTGAGCATGTCGGCGATGGGGTCGGTCATCATGTCAAAAGGGCCCCTTGAAACGTGAAGAAACCGTGTGCGTGAAAAAACGTGGAACCGCTCGTCATCGGATCACCAACTGGCCTTCCGAACGCCAGGGATGTTGCCCTGATCGGCGAGTTTGCGGAAACAGATCCGGCAGGTGCCGAACTTGCGATACACCGCCCGCGGCCGCCCGCAGAGCATGCAGCGGTGCACCTTCCGGGTGGAAAACTTCGGTGGACGCTTCGCGGCCGCGATTTTCGACTTGCTCGCCATGGTCTGTTCCAGTGCCGGCGGCCGGTGAGGGCCGCGTTCGTCTGCTGCCGGTGCCGCTACGCCGCGGCACCTCCATCCTCGTCATCCTTCTTGAGCGGAACACCCATCGCCCGGAGAAACTCCCGCGCCTCGTCGTCGGTACGGGCCGTGGTCACGAGCGTGATGTTCATCCCCTGGGGACGGGTGAATTTGTCGGGGTTGATCTCCGGAAACACCATCTGCTCGGAGAGGCCGAGGCTGTAGTTGCCATGCCCGTCGAAGGCGGTGCTGGAGAGGCCGCGGAAATCGCGCACCCGCGGGAGCGCGAGTGACACGAGCCGATCGAGAAACTCATACATCCGCCGGCCGCGGAGCGTCACCTTGCAGCCGATCGGGAGGTTTTCCCGAAGCTTGAAGCCGGAGACGGCAGCCTTGGAGAGCGTGGCGATCGGCTTTTGGCCGGTGACCTGGGCCATGGCCCCGAGCGCCTCTTCGAGATACTTCTTCTCGGTCACGGCCACGCCCACACCCATGTTGACCACGATCTTCTCGAGTTTCGGGATCGAGTGGGGATTGGTGCGCGAGAGCGCCTTGCCGAGCGCCGGCCGCACCGTCGTGAGGTAGTGCTCGAGCATCCGCGGGGTTCCCGCCGGCCCGGGAGCCGGTTGCGCCGCCTTCGTCTTCTTCGCCATCGAAACGTTCCTTCAGGACCCTGATCTCTTGTCGTTCGCTGATCCGTGTTTTGCAGTGCTGTTCCGGGATTACTTCTTCGCCGCGGCCCGGGCCGCCCTCGGCCGCTTGAGCGCGCCCTGGTCGGCACCGCACTTGCGGCACACGCGCGACCGCCCGCCGTCGGCGGCCACCTTCACGCCCAGCCGCGTCGGCTTGCCGCAAGCGCCACAGACAAGGAGCACGTTCGAAGCGTCGATCGGCATCTCCTTCGAGAGCCGGCCGCCCTGTTGGTTCTTCTGGCTCCGCTTCACATGGCGGTAGACGCGGTTCACGCCCTCCACGACCAGCCGCCCCTTGGCGGGCTGCACGGCGAGCACCTTGGCACGGGTGCCCCGCGCATTGCCCGTCCGCACCTCCACGAGATCGCCTGCTCGAATCAGCATCACACCACCTCGCTCGCCAGACTGACGATCTTCATGAAGTTGCGGTCGCGCAACTCCCTGGCCACCGCGCCGAAAATGCGGGTGCCCTTGGGATTCTTCTCGTTGTCGATGATCACGCAGGCGTTCGTGTCGAACTGCACGTAGCTGCCGTCGTCGCGCCGTGTCGGCCGCTTGCAGCGCACGATCACGGCCTTCACCACGGCCTTCTTCTTCACCTCGCTGCCGGCAATCACGCTCTTCACGCTGCACACGATGATGTCACCCAGGCCGGCGGTCCGCTTGCGGCTCCCGCCCAGCACCTTGAAGCACATCACCTCC
>CAZDTC010000574.1:0-1722 GCA_964508125.1 uncultured Candidatus Kuenenia sp. | reverse complement strand
GCCGCCCTCCTCATTTCCCGTCGACCTCCACAACTCCCAGCCGCGCCTCGCCCATTCCCGGCTCCGCCCCCGTGCGGCCTGCCAGCACGATCCGCGAGCCGTCGGCTACGAGCCGCATCTGGCGAATCTTCCAGCCTGGCCGAACTTCATCGAGCGTCGAGTGCGTCGCCGCGTCGCAGATCCGCACGCAGTCGGGGTCGGCCGTGACGAGGATCCGGCCGTCGGCCGCGTAGGCCACGCCCGCGATGAGCCGCGCCTGCGGCGCGAGCTGGCCGCGGGCCGCGCCTGAGGCGGCGTCGAAGATCATCACCCGCCCCGAGTTCGTGCCGCAGGCGAGCGAGCGGCCGTCGGGCGACCAGCCCACGGCGGATGTTTCCTCGCCGACCGGCAGCACGATCGCTTCCGCCGTGGTGCTGGCTTTGCCTGCTCCCAGGGCCAGGATCGCCGTGACCTTCCCCACCGTCGCGACACGCGCGGGGCCGGAGGGCGCCGGCACGAGGTCGTGCACGGGCGACTCGAGCGGGGCATCGATCAAGGTTGCGCGAGACAGATCCGCCGCCAGCCGGCAGACGCCCCCCTCCAGGCCGCTCACGACGAGTCCGCCATCCGGCAGCCAGCATGCCGCCGCCCGCGCCGGGCTGATCGCCGCCGGCAGTTCGATCGGCAGCCAGTTGGCAGGTGACGCGAGGTCGAGCACGAGCGGGTGATCCGCCCCCCAGCACGACACGAGCAGCCGCCGGCCGTTCGGCTCGACATCCAGGTTGAACCCGGCCCCACCCGCCATCGGCGGCAGGAGCCGAGCCGTGCCCTGCGCGAGATCGACGATCTGGACCGTACTCCGGGCGTCGAGCGTCACCAGTCGGCACGAGTCCCGGTCGTCGCGATCCTCAGGCACTGCACCAATGCCGATGATCTCTCCCCCTACGATCGGGATCGGGCGGAGCATCGCCGTCTCGAAATCATCCGCCGGATCCCAGCGGCGGACGGTGCCGTCGGCGCCGCAGGAGAGGAGCGTGCCGGCGGGCTCGCAGGCCACGGCCCATACCCGGCCCACGTGCCCCATGAGACGCGTGAGCGCGGCGCCGCTCGCAGCGTCGAACACCCGGATCCCGCCGTCGCGGCAGGCGGTCGCCACGCGGTCGCCCGTGCCCACGAAGCAGCAGCCCTGCACCCACGCGGGATGGGCCGGCAGCGACACGACGATCCGCCCCGTGGCGAGATCCCAGAGATGGGCCTTGGTGTCGGTGCCGCAGGCGAGCAGCCGGCGGCCGTCGGGCGACACGGCCAGGCTGCCGAGCACGGCCTGGCGATTGCCGGTGAACGGCAGGTCGAGTTCGCGAACGACGCGGCGGTGTTTGGCATCGATGAGCACGATCATGTCGCCGCAGGCCGCGGCGACCGTGTCGTCAGCCGTGAACACGAGCGATTCGACATCGGGCGACCGGCCTGCCGGCGGCGCGAATCGAAACAACTCGACCGCGCGGTCGGGCTCGTCGAGCCGCACGAGTCGCACGACGCGATCGGCGCCGCCGCAGGCGATCGAGCGGCCATCGGGCGAAAAGGCCGCCGCATAGAGCGGGCCGGCGGCCGGATCGGCCCCGCCCGCCGCGACCGCTGCCGCTGCGGTGCCGCGCGCCCACCGCAGCCGGCCGTCCTGGCCTGCCGTGCCGAGCTGCGTGCCATCGGCCGAGAACGCGACCTCGTTGACCTCGTCGTGGGCGG
>CAZDTC010000573.1:0-1728 GCA_964508125.1 uncultured Candidatus Kuenenia sp. | reverse complement strand
GGCGCTCGGGCGATCGGTGATCGCCTTGGCGAGGTCGACGCGGATGTCGGCCTGGTGGCCCCTGGCGCTCACCACCACCACCACCTGCTTCCCCTCGTCGTGCCGCGCGATCGCCTTCTTCGCGGCCGCCATGATCTTGTGCGGATCGGCCACGCTCGTGCCGCCGAACTTCTGCACCACGAGCGCCATCAGACGGTCCCTTCCTTTTCCAAAAACGTGCCCATCAGTTTCCAGCCCGGCTCGATCACCGCGTTGCCGGCCGTGGCGGCCACCTCGTCGTAGGTCCGCTGGCCGTTCGCGTCGATTCGAGAGCCGGCGATCACGAACGGCACGTGGCCGCGGGAATGCGTCTTCGTCGAAATGAAAGTCGGATGGTCGGGGCAGACGAGGATCCGATGCGGCCCGAGCCTCTCGAGGTGGGCGGCGATCGGCCCTACGATCTTGGCATCGATCTCCTCGATGGCTTTCACTTTTTCAACGGCATTCCCCTGATGGCTCGCCTCATCGGGCGCCTCGATGTGCACGCACACGAGATCGGTGTGGGCCAGCTCGTCGATCGCCGCCCTGCCCTTGGCGGCGTAGTCGGTGTCGAGGTAGCCGGTGGCGCCCGGCACCTCGCGCCGCTTCCAGCCGGCGAGGGCCGCGAGCCCGCGGAGCAGATCGACCGCCGTGATCATCGTGCCGCTCATGCCATATTTGTGCGTAAACGGTTCGAAGGCCGGCGCCTTGCCCACGCCCCACAGCCACACATGCGTGGCCGGCCGCTTGCCCGCGGCGACGCGCGCCTTGTTGACCGGGTGGTCGGCGAGCCAGGAGGCACTGCGGCCCATGACGTCGGCCAGGAGCCGGCTGCCGAAGCCACGGGGAAACGCATCCGCCACCGGCTTGTCCATGAGATCGTGCGGCGGGGTGGCCTTGAGATCGGCCGAGAGCGGCGCGGCTGCCGCAGCAGACCCGCGGTGAATGAGCAGGTTGCGGTAACTGACGCCCGGCTTGAACTCCCAACCGGCAAAGTCTGGAAAATCGGCCGCGAGGCCCCGCTGGCAGGCGGCGAGCAGCTCCGTGGCCTCGGGCGTCGAGATGTGGCCGGCCGTGAAGTCTTCCATCACAGCGCCCGCCTCCGCGGTTCCTGCGGCCTCCGCCGAACGACCGGCCTCCGCCGGGGCGATCGTCACGAGGTTGCACCGCACGGCCCAGTCGTGGGGCCCGAGGCTGATTCCCTGGGCTGCGGCCTCGAGCGGCGCCCGCCCCGTGAAATACACGAGCGGGTCGTAGCCCATCAAGCTCATACAGGCCACCTCGGAGCCGGGGGGCAGGCTCGCGGGCACGTGGTTCGTGAGGCCCACGCGGCCGCGGACGGCGAGCGCGTCCATGGCCGGCGTGCGGGCCGCCTGGAAGGGCGTCTTGCCGCCCAGCGATTCCTGCGCGGCATCGGCCGCGCCGTCCGGAATCACGATCACGTATTTCATCAGGTGCGGCTCACGCTGGGATTATTCGTCGAGGACGCTCAGGCAGGTGCTGCGGCCGCTGACCACGTCGGAGGCGTCGATATGGTCGATCGCCTTGCGGACGGCCGTCGAGCCGCAGGGATGCGTCATGATCACGAGCGGCACCGTCGCATCGCCGGCATGGCCCGCGTCGTGCTGGATCACCGACGCGATCGAGATGCCGTGCTCCCCGAGGATGCCCGTGATCCGGGCGAGCACGCCCGGCCGGTCCTTGACGCGG
>CAZDTC010000572.1:0-1732 GCA_964508125.1 uncultured Candidatus Kuenenia sp. | reverse complement strand
TCTCGTGGGCAATCCGCCGCGCCGGCCTTGGCGAGGCACACGAGATCTCCGTGCCGAGCGGCGCGGCGGCGACATTTCACGGCCGCGACGTGATCGCGCCGGCGGCGGTGCGACTGATCGACGGCGCGTTGCCAGAGTCGCTCGGCCAGTCGGCAACAAACCTCGAGCAGCTCGCCTGGCCCGAGCCGCTCGAGACGCCGCACGCCCTCGAGGGGGAAGTGATCCGCGTCGACGCCTTCGGCAACCTCGTCACGAACCTGCCGGCGGCGCTTTGGCCGCGGGTCGTCGCCGCCGTCGGCCTGCAGATCGGCCGGCATGCCGTCACCACGCTCGTGCACACCTACGGCGACGCGGCGCGGGGCACGCCAGTCGCCCTCGTCGGCTCGCAGGGCTTCGTGGAAATCGCCGTCGTGGAGGGCCGCGCCGACGAACGGCTCGCGGCGGGCGTCGGCACGCCCGTCTCGGTCGCGGAACGCGACCCGGCCGCCGGCGGCTCAGCCCGCGAGCAGCGCGTCGAGCCCGGCCAGTTGGGAGGCCGATAAATCGGCGATCGAGTCGACGACGATGTCGGGGCGATAGGCGAACGACCCGAGATCCTCCCGTAACGTTCCTCCCGAGAGGACGAGGATCGTGCGATAGCCCAACTGCACGCCCCCGAGGATGTCGGTCTCCATGGTGTCGCCGATCATCGTGGTCTGCGCGGCATCGAGGCCGAGCTCCTTGCGGGCAGCCCGCATCATCACCGGGCTCGGCTTGCCGACGCTGAAAGCGCGGCGGCCGGTGGCCGTCTCCAGCATGGCGACGATCGCCCCGCAGCCGGGCCGCATGCCCGCCTGGGTCGGGCAATTCGGATCGAGGTTCGTGGCGATCAGTTTCGCGCCGCCCATCACCATCCGCACGGCCGTCTCGACCATCTCGTAGGTCACCGCCCGCCCCTCGCCGACGACCACGTAATCGGGATCGTGATCGACGATCGAATAGCCGTTGTGGTGCAGGGCATGGAGCAGCCCTCCCTCGCCGATGACGTAGGCTGTGCCCTTCGGCTTCTGCGCCGCCAGGAACCTCGCCGTGGCCATCGCGCAGGTGAAGATGTGCGATTCGTCGACGTCGATGCCGAGCCGATGCAGCTTCGTCACGACGTCGCGCCGCGTCCGCTGGCTGTTATTCGTGAGAAAGAAGAACGGCAGGTTAAGCGAGATGAGATCGCGGACGAAGCGATCCGCGCCGGGGATGAGTTCGCTCCCGCGGTAGATCACCCCATCCATGTCGATAAGGAAGCCGTGGGGGGCAGACGACGGCAGGAGCACGGAGTCGGGCACGGTGCGAGGCATGGATGGGCTCCGAAAACGAGGGAGGGCGATCAGCGTCGGGGGAAGGGCGCTGACCGGCACGGAGCCGCCTGCACGTGCGGTAGGAGTCTGGCGGCATATCGAGAAAGCTGCAACCCCCTGCGGGAGCCCCACCTGCCACCAGCGTGATGCGCGTCGCTTTCCATCGGCTCGGGCACCGGCATCGCGACTAGCGGGCGAACATTTCCTGCAAGATGTCCAGCACCCGTTGGGCGGTGGGGGCGTCGATGCGGCCGAGCTTTTTGACGAGCCGAGCCTGGTCGATCGTGCGAATCTGATCGAGCACGATCTGGCCGGTCTTACCGCCGAACCGGCAGGACACGCGCGTCGGATAGCCGCGGCCCTTCGTGGTCATCGGCGCCACGATGGACGGGCGGATGGTG
>CAZDTC010000571.1:0-1736 GCA_964508125.1 uncultured Candidatus Kuenenia sp. | reverse complement strand
AAAGCTGAAGCCGTGATTGCATTCCTTACAGGCGGGCACCGTCAGTCGTTGCACGGTCGGCGGAATACTCGCCGTGTAAAGACACTTCGGCACGACATGCTCGGCCTGGTTCCGGCCAGTCGACCTGCCGCAATATGCGCATGGTCGCTTCGCAAACGGCAAACGCTTGGGCACTCCCACTTCTCATGCTCCGCGTCCCGGACGCCCACCGTGGCGAAAGTCGCTACCTTGCACGCTAGGCCGTTCAACGTCGGGGTGAACGGCGACGCGTGGGACTAGGCGAAGCCGGTGGCAAAGCTGGTCTGGCGAGCCGCTCGTAGAGCCCGAAGAGAAACTCAACCCGCTGCCGATCGGATGAAAACGGCGTGGGTCGATAGCACTTGTCGACCGCGCGGTCGAGCTTGGCATGTGCGTCGCGCAACGCCCTGGGCATCGCCAACGGATCGTAAAGGTCGGCGAGCGTCTGGCCAGGGCAAGCCGCACGGGCCGCAAGCACACCTTCGCCAGCCGCAGCCACGGCCGCCTTCATCGCGTCGGTCACGTCGGCCGGCCAGGGGAAATTGTTGTAGACGAGCTTGTTTGAATAGCGGTATCTGGACTCAAGACGGCCGCAAACCTGCCGAACCCACGCCATGTGCATGGTGCTACTGAGAACGCCGAAGTGATAGGCGTTGGCATTCGGTACAGCCAGGCAGCTATCGCTACAGATGATGTCGGGTCCAAAGAGGCTCAACGGAATAAAGGCACGGTTTTCGGAGCTATGCCGCGGCACCAGGATGTACGTGGTAGCCGGCTGGCGAATCTCGGCGAACGCGTAGGGCGTTTCCGCGAGCCGTTGGGTGGCCGCGCGGCGACTGCCCTCCCGATACGCTTTCACCGCGGCGATCCGGCGCATCAATTCCGGGCTGCTTCGCAGATCGCTCGCAGCCGCATCCGCTAGCCAGAGGCAATACCTCTTCCGTCCGTCAAAGTATTCGTCAGAGCTGACCATCTCCCGGACGTACTTGGCCGCGACCGGATCGCTCGCGACGACCGCCGCGCGTTCCTCAGCGCTGAGAAGCAGGTTGCCATCGTCGTTTGGCATGCTGCCAAAAACGATTGGCGGAACTCCTGCCGCCAACGGGGTTGTCCGGTTGACGATAAATACGTCGTGGTACTCGATCAGATATGGCGAGATGTGGCCCACCGGCGATACGGCCGGCTCCTCACGGCCGCTGATCCCGTAGTCCACGATGTGCCGAGTCCGATTGCCTCCATGCGAAAACCCGATAATCACAACGTGAACGTGCGCTGCGCCCCGTGCTTCGCTGACCCACGAGAAGGTCCGGTGCGCGAAATCGATGCGAAGCCCGGCCTTCACGAGTGGCGGCCACAAGACGGCCACCTGCTCGCCTTGGGTGATGCTGTTCGTGGAAACGAATGCCGCGTTCGCGGACGTTCCCCTCATGTACTCGAGCGCCTTCACATACCAGCACGCTACGTAGTCGAGGACGCCTGCACCCGAGGCGTCTGCAAAGATCGCGGTCATGTCGGCCTGTTGGTCGGCATTTCGGGCTTTCTTGCCGACGAACGGCGGATTTCCCATGACGTAACTGCATTCCGCGGCTGGCAGGGCGTCGTTCCAGTCCATGCGAAGGGCGTTCCCGTGAACGATCTTTGCCGTCTTCTTGAGTGGCAGCCGAATCAATGGCCGGCCGAAACGCTGGCTGGCTTCAAGGTTCATTTGATGGTCGATC
>CAZDTC010000570.1:0-1739 GCA_964508125.1 uncultured Candidatus Kuenenia sp. | reverse complement strand
GGCAGAGCGAGGCGGTGGTTTCGGCATCCTGCGTCATCCGGCCCGACGTCGTCTTCACGCCGACCAGGGCGCCGAGGCCCGAGGCGATCGCCACCATCTTCCGGAGCCGCTCGATCTCGCCGTTGAAGGGAGTGCCGAGTTCGGAGGAGTCGACCACGATCGTGACCACGCCGAGCGACTTCGCGAGCTTGCAGCAGGCGGTGAAGCGGTCGTAGAGCTCGGGCGTCTCGGGAGCGGAGAACGACACGGCCACTGGCCGAAGCCGCTGCAGGTCGCTGCAGGCGGCGATGGCGGCCTCGGGATCGGCGGCCACGGCTGCCGGCGTGAGGTGCGAGCCGTGCTCGTGGATGTCGAGCTCCACAGCCGTGAACTCCAGCTCCGCCAGCCGCTCCATCGCCTTGGCCAACGGGAGTTCGGGAAAACACTCTGTGCTCACGCATACAATCACGTCGTCACTCTCCTCGGCCGAAAGGGTCGCATGTCGCGGAGCCCAGAAGGTAGCGGCCCGATGAAAAAACTGGCAACATGCCGATCGGTGGCCCAACGCCACGAGGAGACACACGGATGGATATCGAACGTACCCTGCAGCCCGCCACCCGCCCGGTTTCCGACACGGCCCCCGTGACGCGCGTGATCCTGGAGCAAGGGAGCGTGTGGGGAAGGTGGGGCACGCGGCTCGCGTGGACGATCGCCGGCGTATCGCTCGTGGCGGCGCTCGCAAGCGCGGGGGCCAACGCCCAGTATTTCCAGTCGGACTCGAAGGTGGTCGAGAAATACCACTCGCTTGCCAAGTTCGCCCCTGCGAAGGTGGCGATCGTGGATGTCGCCGGCGCGATCATGGGGGGCGACGGCTTCGCCCGCTGGCAACTCGACCGGATCGAGGACGACGAGCGCGTGAAGGCGATCGTGCTGCGGGTCGATTCGCCCGGCGGCACGGTGAGTGGCAGCGACGAGATCCATTATCGGCTGGCGGCGCTCGCCAAGAAGCGCGAGCTGCCGGTGGTGGTGAGCATGGGGGGCATCGCGGCCAGCGGCGGCTACTACGTGGCCATGGCCAACGGTGGACGCGACGACGTGATCTTCGCCGAGCCGGCGACGCTCACCGGCTCGATCGGCGTCATCATTCCCCACTTCGACCTCTCGAAGATGCTGAAGAAACTCGACGTGGCGGACGACTCTGTAGCGAGCGGGCCGCTCAAGGAAATGCTCAGCCCCACGAAGGAACGCACGCCCGAGATCGCCGCCCGCGAGCGGAAGATCCTCCAGGGGCTCGTGGACGACATGTTCGTGCGGTTCAAGGAGATCGTGAAGGCCGGACGGCCGAAGCTCGACGACGCAGCCGTCGCGAAGGTGGCCACGGGCCAGATCTTCACCGCCAAGCAGGCGCAGGAGGCCGGGCTCGTCGACCGGATCGGGTTTCTCGAAGACGCCATCGATCGCGCGGTGGAACTCGCCGGCCTCACGAAGGACACGGCACGCGCGGTGCGCTACTCACGGCCGAAGGGGCTCGTCGACGAGCTGCTCGGCGGCGCCTCGCCGAGCGCGCGGATGTCGCTCGAGGCCTTCGCCGACTGGACGACGCCGCGTGCCTGGTATCTCTGCAGCTGGTGGCCCGCGGTAATCGCGAACCACCCGTAGGACAGGCTTCAGCCTGTCATGCCCTAGTTCATACGCGCCGGCTCGTGACTGCCCACGCCCTCTCGCTTGACGTTCGCCTCGGCCCTCCCGGCCTCGGCTCT
>CAZDTC010000569.1:0-1740 GCA_964508125.1 uncultured Candidatus Kuenenia sp. | reverse complement strand
GGTATCGCCGGGGCGGGCGTGGGCACCGCGGCGGCCGTGATTGCCGACTGTACCCCGCCAGAGCGCCGGGCGCGAGGCATGGCGCTGATCGGGATCGCGTTCGGCGCCGGCTTCACGCTCGGGCCCCTGATCGCCTACTTCGGCCTCGCGCTCTTCCGACAGCAGCCTTGGGGCGTGGGGGCACTGGCGTCGATCCTGTCGTTTATCGCCCTTCTGATCGCGATCTTTGTGTTCCAAGAGACGCGGCGGCCAGGCAGCCTCGCCGCCAAGGAATTCCCCACCGTATCGCGGACGGCGGCCGTGCTCGGGATGCCGGCCGTGGGAGCGCTCGTGCTCACCTACTTCCTCTCGATCTTCGCCTTCGCCAACTTCGAGGCCACGCTCGCCCGGCTCACGAAGGAGGCCTTCGGCATGACCGACGACGACAACTTTCTCGTGTTTGCATTCATCGGCGTCGTCCTGATGCTGGCCGGGGGCGTCTACCGTCCGCTGGCGAAGCGGCTGCCGGAGAGCCGGCTGCTCGCAGCCGGGATCGCGCTCATGATCGTGGGCCTCGGCGGCCTGGGTGTGGTCGCGTGGCTCGTGCATCGCGATGTCGCCACCGGCATCCCGCCGGTGCTCGAGAAGGTGTTTTATGCCGTGGCATCGGTGGCGGTGGCGGGCTTCGCGTTCGTGAATCCTTCAGTGTCGGCCCTCATCTCCCGCAGTGCCGATCCGAATCGGCAGGGCGAGGTGCTCGGTGTGAACCAGTCGTTTGCGTCGCTGGGGCGGATCCTCGGGCCGTTCGCGGGATCACTGCTGTTTGCTCTGCATCCCTCGCGCACACTGCCGTATGCCGCGGCGGTGGCCACGCTCCTCGTCGTGGCCGCCCTGCGACCCCGCGCGGCGGCGGAAGGCGCGCGGCCGTGACGCGCCGCCTACCGCTGCCGATCGTGCGCCGCCCAGAGATTGTTCTCACGCCGCGCGGTGGCGTGGCCGCGAAGCTCGCCGGAGCCGGCGTGATCATCGTCGGCCACGGCACGGCTGATCGCGTGGGCGCGGAGGAGACGCACGCCGTTGGCCGGCTCGTGGCGGCATTGCTGCCGGGCGTGCCGCTCGAGGTGGGCTTCCTCGAAGTGATCGGCCCATCGATCCCTGAAGCGCTCGCGGCCCTCGCCACTCGTGGCTGCCGCGATGTGGTCGCCGCGCCGCTTCTCCTGTTCACCGCCGGCCACGCGCGGCGCGACATTCCCGAGGCACTCGCCGCGGGCGGGCAGATTGCGGGCGTCGCCGTGCGCCAGGCCGCCGCCCTCGGCTGCCATTCGCGGATCGTGGATCTCGCCCGCCGCCGTCGGCGCGAGGCTGTGCGCGGCCGCGAGACCGTGCCGGCCGCGGCCACCAGCCTCGTGATGATCGGCCGCGGTTCGAGCGATCCGCTGGCCCTACGGCAACTGCTTGAGTTCACCGGCGCCACGTTCGCCGGGGGGCCCGAAGCCTGCCCTCACGATCTCGAGTGTGCCCGCGTCGGCTTCGGCTTCGTCGCCGCCGCCGAGCCGCGCCTGGCCGCGGCGCTCGACGCCGCCGCGATGGGGTTGGGCGTGCGGCGCATCGTCGTGCAGCCGCACCTCCTGTTTCGCGGACACGTGGAAGAGCAGGTGGCGGCAGCCGTGGCGACGGCGCGGGAGCGGCATCCGGCCATCGAGTGGATCGTGGCGAGCCGCCTCGGCGCCGAACCGGAAGTCGCCGAGGTTCGCCGTCGTC
>CAZDTC010000568.1:0-1741 GCA_964508125.1 uncultured Candidatus Kuenenia sp. | reverse complement strand
GGAAATCGCGGCTATCGTCTTGTCGGTGGACTCGGCCGACTCAAAGTGCCCCACGTCATACACGAGCCGCGTCCACTCGCGCGACAGGATCGACGAGGCGTCGTCGTTGCGCTGCTTGAGCCCCTCGACGACGCGGGCCTTGGCCGTGTCGAGCCGGCCCTGGTCGAATGCCGGATCGCGCAGCATGCCCACGAACAGGTCGAGGCTCTCGTCGAGGTTGCTCGCGAGGCAGTTCATCGTCGCCGTCGTGAACGTCTCGTTCGCGGCCACGCCCGCCTCGGTGGCGAGGAAGTCGAGCGTCTCGTCAAACGCCGCAGGCTCGAGCTTTCCCGCGCCGCCTTCCCGCACCATCCGGGCCGTCATCGACGCGAGGCCGGGCACGTCAACGGGATCGAGCGACGCGCCCCCCTTGAACGTGATCGACACGGTCACGAGCGGAAACTCGTGCGACGGGGCGAGATACACGGCCGTGCCGTCGGGCAGCACGCGGCGAAACGACGCCGCGTCGGGCGGCGTGAATTCGAGCGGCTGAAACGCGATCTGCTCCGGCCGGGCCGGGATGCCGGGCGTGCGGCCCGCCGCCGTACCGCCAATGCCCACGGCGTCGGAATCGACGTTCCGCTTGGGCGGCGAAAACAGGAGCGCCGCGACGACGCCGAGCGCGAGGACGATGGCGATGACTCGCATGTTCATGGGGCGGAAGTTTCCTTGCGGCGGTAGGTGGCCACGCTGCGGTTCGACGGCTTGAAATACCTGTTGGCCACCCGGCGGATGTCGGCCGCCGTGACCGCCTCATATTTCTTGGGGCCATCGTTGATCTCGCGCCAGTCGAGGAGGGCCTCGGCGAAGGCGAGTTGGATCAGGAGCGACATGTTGTTTTCGAGCCGGCGATAGTTGCCCGCGGCCACGCGGTTTTTCACCTTGCGCAGCTCCCGCTCGGGGAGGTCGGCCTCCTGGAGCTTGGCAAGCTCCTCATACCACGCCTGTTCGAGCGCCTCGGGCGTGGCCGCGCCGCGAGTTTCCGCCTCGAAGGAAAAGAGCCCCGCATACCTCCGCGTGTCGCTCTGGGTGCGGGCGCTCGAGGCGATGCCGCGGCCCTCGACGAGCCCCGCGTAGAGCCGCCCGGTGCGCTCGTTGAGCACCTCGGAGAGCATGTCGAGTGGATAACTATCGGCGTGCCCGGCTGGCACGGTGTGGTAGCGGATCTCGATCGCCGGCGGAAAATCCCCCTCGGCATTCATCCGCTGCTCGGCCAATTGCTCCACCTCGAGCGTCACCACCGGCGGCGGCTTCTGCGTGCCCGCATCGAGCCGCGAGAAATACCGCTTGATGTAGGCCTTCGCCTCGCCGGGATCGAAGTCGCCCACCACGACCCCCACAAGGTTGCCCGGGCGGTAGTACGTGTTCCAGTAGTCCTGGGCCTGCTCGAAGGTGTAACTGTTCAAATCGCTCGGCCAGCCGATCACCGGCCACGAGTAGCCGCTCGACGCCCAGAAGAGCGCGTCGAACTGCTCCTGGAAGCGGCCGGTGGGCGTCGAGTCGGTGCGCAGCCGGCGCTCCTCATGAACGACGTCTCGCTCCGAGTAGAACTCGCGAAACACGCTGTCGTGGAGCCGGTCGCTCTCCATCCAGGCCCAGAGCTCGAGCTTGTTGGCGGGGATCGTGATGAAGTAGCAGGTGAGGTCGTAGCTCGTGAAGGCGTTCATGCCGCTGCCGCCGGCCTTCGTGTAGACCTGGTCGA
>CAZDTC010000567.1:0-1747 GCA_964508125.1 uncultured Candidatus Kuenenia sp. | reverse complement strand
GACGGCGATCAAGGGAAAGCGATACCGCTGCGCCACCTGCCACAAGCGGAGTCCGAGGCCGGTGAAGACACCCGCGCCTCGGTATTGCCCTCGGTGCTTGGCTGAGAAAGAGGCCGCCTTGGTAGTGCCACGGTAGGCGTTGGCATGAAAATCCACGGCAAAAGCGGCCCCGTAGGGAACCGGGAATAAGCGAGTTACCCGTACGGAGAATCTACGCCAGCCTCGGTCACCTCCATGATCGACCAGACCATCGCCGCCACCGTCCAAGACGATGGGATAACGTTCGACGTAGCCTCGATACGGGCCGAAGAGATCCGCGAGAGCGACGACTACGTCGGCATCCGGGCCACGTTCACCGCCACGCTGGATAAGGTCATCATTCCACTGCAAGTAGACGTCGGTTTCGGCGACGCGATCACGCCAGGGGCTGAAGACCGCACGTATCCCGTGCTCCTCGGTATGACGGCCCCGAAGTTACGGATGTACCCCGCGGAGATCGTGATTGCCGAAAAGCTCGAGGCTGCCGTCAAGTTCGGCCTGGTTTACAGCCGGATGAGGCATTTCTACGACCAGACGTTGAATCGAGCCATCGCGATGCAAGGTGCCAAAGCCCCACTCAAACGTCCCTGTCCAGCGGGCCCAGCTACTGCGTCTACAGAGCGGCGTTGGCTGCCATGCCTGTTTCTTGACAACTCCCCTTCATAGGGGGATAACTTCCTGCTCTCAGCCGGGGCGTTAAAGGGGGTAAATCCCCTTCGGCAAACTCCCTCGCCGAAGATGCGAATTGCTCTTACTTCAGTCTTTATTCTTCGTCCTGCCGCTTGCCAGAGGCTTTGCATATCCATGATCGATAAACTGTTTTTCACGCGGTTTCGCAAGCGTTTGTCGCGTCGGAATGGACGACCGTCATTTCGCCTACCGTTCACCGAGCGACTCGAGACTCGGACGCTATTGGCGGCAAATCTGGCGCCTGTCAACGCAGTGCCCGAAGCCCAGATGGCGACGGTGGACCAACCCTTCGCTTTCACCTCCTACCGCGGCAATCAGATCTCCATCAGCGACCCTGATGCGGGGTCGGCAAACGTGCAAGTCACGCTCTCCGTCGACCGCGGCACACTCGACCTCATCAACCGCAACCCTGGCAATCGGTTGACCTACTCCGCCGGCGACGGCTTCGAGGACGCCTCGATGACCTTCACCGGCACCATCGCCGACATCAACACCGCACTCTCGTGGATCAGTTATCGGCCCCAGAGCGAGCGTTTTTTCCAGTGGAAGAGTTCCGCTGGCGGCAATGACCACTGGTACGAGTACGTTTCCACAGGCGCCACATGGACGGCGGCGAACACAGCCGCTGCTGCAAGCGGCGGCTATCTGGCGACGTTGACGAGTTCGGGCGAGAACGCATTCGTCAATGCCTTGCTGCCGACGAATGCCGAGCCTTGGCTGGGTGGTTACCAGGATCGCAGCGGCTTCACATTCAGCGAGCCGCTCGGCGGATGGAAGTGGGCGAATGGTGAAGCATGGTCGTATGCCAACTGGGGCTCAGGCCAACCAGATGATGCGGGCGGTACGGAGCATTATTTGACCACGAACGCTAGTGGCTCACTGAAGTGGAACGATCGTCCCAACACGTTCTCAACTTCTTATGTGCTTGAGTACGATTTCGACCCGCGGCCAGCCGGTCAACCGGCCGCCACGCTCACCATCACGACCAACGACCTTGGCAACGTCGGCACCGGTGGTG
>CAZDTC010000566.1:0-1749 GCA_964508125.1 uncultured Candidatus Kuenenia sp. | reverse complement strand
AACTTTTTTTGAAACGGGGTATCCCCGTCCGCCCGCCGCGATCGTAAGTTCACGCCCGCCTTCGATTCCCTCCGCCGCCGGCCCCACCTCCGATTTGCCATGGCCGCCCCCAAGTTTTCCGAAGGCACTTCCACGACGAAGTCGCCACCCAAGAAAAAAACGCAGTTGAAGCCGGCATCGCTCGAGGCGGTCGGCGGCACACCTGAGGAGGCGGCTTTCCGTCGCAAGTCGGCCGCAAAACTTCCGGGGTTTCGTCAAGCGCAGGCGCTGTTCGCGGCGGCGGCAGAGAAAGCCGCGACTGGCTTGCTCTTCGAGTTTTCTGCGCAGGCAGCCAGTGTGCGGTGGAGGATCGACAACGCCTGGCAGGACGGTGACGTCCTCGAGCGGGATCACCTGACAAACATCATCGCCGCGATCAAGTCGCTCGCCGTCTTCACGCCGACCGCCACGCAGGGGACGCAGCAGGGCGAATTCATCGTCGGAACCCATGGCACTCGACGGTCCTGTCAGGTGTCCGTGCGGACGGGGTCTTCCGGTGAGCAGGTGCTCTGCCTTCTCGGCCCTGTGTTGGCGGAGCAACCGCAGCGCGGGCTTGGGGCCGGTCTGAGCGCACTGCTTGGGCGGTTTGTGAATCGACGTGGTGACGCGTCAGTCCCAGTTGCGGCTGCCACGACGCTGCCCCTTCTCTCATTCGACGTGGCTCGCGGCGGAGACCAGGCGCGGCTCGAGCAGGCAACCGGCGCCGAGGCCTATCCGCGTGCCTGCGAACTACTCGCCGCTGCCGTGAAGTATCGCGCGAGCGACGTGATTGTCGATTTCACGAAGGATACCGCGGCCGTGCATCGGCAGGTCGATGGCGTGATGTACCAGGCGGAAACGCTCGACCGCGCCGCCGGCGATGCCGTGCTCGCCGTGCTCAAGACGATCGCGGGCCTCGATCCCAAGGAGCGGCGCAAGCGGCAGTCCGGCCATTTTCTCACGGTGATCGAGGGCAAGCCTTGGCCCTGCCGGATCGTGACACAGGGAGTGCCGACGGGCGAACGGGCGCAGCTCGCGCTCGATTACGGTCGCCCGAAATTCAAAGCGATCACCGATATCGGCATGCCGCCGCCACTGGTCGATCGATTGCGGCCAATGCTTGCGCTCGAGAAGGGGCTGATCGTGGTGGTGACACCGAAGCGAGGCGGCCTGTCGACGCTCTTCGACATGGTTCTGACCACGGCCGATCGGCTTGTCAGAGACTTCGTCGCCATCGAGGATGCCGATAATCCGGGGGCGGAGATTCAGAACGTAAAGGTCGTTCGCTGGAACGCGGCCAAGAAACAGACTCCGGCCGGCGCTGTCGAAGAGGCGCGCCGTGGGTATCCGGGAGCGCTGGCCTGCTCGGATGTGAAAGACGCCGACCTTGCTGCGAAGCTCGTTGCTGCCGCGGACGAGAAACTACCAGTCGTGATCGGTATTCGGGGAGAGGATGCAGTCGATGGGCTCATGGCACTGATGAAGCTCGGGATCGCGCCGGAAACGCTCGCGCGAGTGCTCCTCGGCGCGGTGGGCGGCCGGCTCGTCCGCAAGCTCTGTCCGAAATGCGCGGAGGAATTCCTCGCGGCGCCGGAACTGCTTGCGAAGCTGAAGATCGATCCCGCGAAGCGATCGACGCTTTCCCGCGCGGCCGAAAAAGGCTGCGATGCATGCACCGGCACCGGCTACCTCGGCCGCACGGGGATCTTCGAGATCGCCTTCGGTCCGACG
>CAZDTC010000565.1:0-1755 GCA_964508125.1 uncultured Candidatus Kuenenia sp. | reverse complement strand
GTTGATAGCGGGCACCAGGAGATCCGCTTCGGGACGAAGCGGTCTACTTGGACGAAGCGGTCTACCCTGACAGGCACGGAGGCCTGTCGTGATCAGTATGTCTTGCCGAGCGATGCCTGGGCGGCGGCCAGGCGGGCCACCGGCAGGCGGAACGGCGAGCAGCTCACGTAGTCGAGGCCCACATGGTGGCAGAAGATCACCGAGTGGGGATCGCCACCATGCTCGCCGCAGATGCCGAGCTTGATGTCCTTGCGGCTCTTGCGTCCCTTCTCGACGGCGATCTTCATGAGCTGGCCCACGCCCGTGGCGTCGATCGAGGCGAAGGGGTTGGCCTTGAAGATGCCTTCGTCGGTGTATTTCTGCAGGAAAGAGCCCATGTCGTCGCGGCTCATGCCGAGGCAGGTCTGCGTCAGGTCGTTGGTGCCGAACGAGAAAAACTCGGCCGTCTCGGCGATCTCGTCGGCCGTGAGGGCGCCGCGCGGGATCTCGATCATCGTGCCGACCATGTACTTGATCTTCTCTCCGGTCTCCTTCTGCACCTGCTCGGCGACCCGGTGGACGATATCGACCTGGTTGTCGAGCTCCTTCTTGAAGCCGACGAGCGGGATCATGATCTCCGGCTTCACCTTGATGCCGGCCTTCTGCACCTTGGCGGCGGCCTCGAAGACCGCGCGGGCCTGCATCTCCGAGATTTCCGGATAGCTGACGCCGAGGCGGCAGCCGCGGTGGCCGAGCATCGGGTTGAACTCGTGCAGGGCGTGCACGCGGGCGGCCACCGTCTCGACCGGCAACCGGAGCTTCTTGGCGAGATCGGCCTGGGCCTTCTCGTCGTGCGGCACGAATTCATGCAGCGGCGGATCGAGGAAGCGGATCGTGGCCGGGCGGCCGTCGAGCGCCCGGAAGATGCCCTCGAAATCGTCGCGCTGGTAGGGGAGCAGCTTGGCGAGGGCCTCGCGGCGGGCATCGAGCGAATCGGCGAGGATCATCTCCCGCATCGCGTCGATGCGGTCGCCCTCGAAAAACATGTGCTCCGTCCGCGTGAGACCGATGCCTTCGGCGCCGAAGGCGATCGCATGACGCACCTGCTCGGGGGTGTCGGCGTTGGTGCGGATGCCCAGCTTCCGGTGCTTGTCGGCGAGCTTCATGATGAAGTCGTAGTACTGGAAGACTTCCGAGTCGGCCGGCTTCATCGTCTTGGCGATGAGCACCTGCTTGAGCTCGCTGTCGGCCGTCTTGATGCCGCCGGCGAAGACCTCGCCGGTCGAGCCGTTGATCGAGATCGCGTCGCCCTCACGGAGCGTCTGCCCCGCGCACTTGAGCGTGCCGGCGGCATAGTCGATCTGGATCGCGCCGGCGCCCGCGACGCAGACCTTGCCCATCTGCCGCGCGACGAGCGCCGCGTGGCTCGAGACGCCGCCGCGGCTCGTGAGGATGCCCTCGGCGGCGATCATGCCGCGAAGGTCCTCGGGGGAGGTCTCGACGCGGGCGAGCACGACCTTCGTCCCCTTGTTGGCGAGCTCCTCGGCCTTCACGGCCGTGAAGACGAGCTGGCCGGTCGCGGCGCCGGGGCCGGCCGGCAGGCCGGTCGTGAGCAGCCGGCCCGACTTCTTGGCCGCCTCGTAGTCGGCCCGGTCGAAGATCGGGGCGAGCAGTTGCGAGAGCGCGTCAGGATCGGCCGACTGGATCGCATGCTCGGCCGTCATGAGCTTCTGCTTCACCATGTCGTGGGCGATCTTCACGTAGGCCAGCGCCGTC
>CAZDTC010000564.1:0-1763 GCA_964508125.1 uncultured Candidatus Kuenenia sp. | reverse complement strand
GCGCCTCCTCGCGACCCGCGCACACGAACACGCCCTTGCCCGCGGCGAGGCCGTCGGCCTTGATCACGATCGGCATGTCCTCGCGGGCGGTGAGAAACTCGCGGGCGGAGGCGACCGACCTGAACTCCCGAAACATCGCGGTCGGCACGTCGCCGCGATGGAGGATCTGCTTGCAGAACAGCTTGCTGCCCTCGAGCTGTGCGGCCCGGCCGGTGGGGCCAAAGATCCGCAGGCCCGCCGCCGTAAAGGCGTCGACGACGCCCGCCACGAGCGGCGCCTCGGGGCCGACGACGGTGAGGTCGACGCTGCGCTCCCGCGCCACGCGCACCAGGCCAGGCACATCCGTCGCCGTCAGAGGCACGTTCTCCGCGATCGCGGCGGTGCCGGCGTTGCCGGGCGCGACGAGCACCTCGGCACCGTCGCGGCGGAGTTTCCACGCGAGGGCGTGCTCCCGCCCCCCCCCTCCGACGATCAGCACACGGCGCGACGGGGACACGGGCACGACTCCTTCGGGGGATCCATTGCCGACGGCTCGCATCCGGCGGCCTCACGGCGTGGGGGCCGGGATTGTGGCTGGATCACGTGGGCGGGAGCAAGGATGCCGGCGCAACCTCGGGGGAAAGGGCGAAGCCTGACATTGACACCTCCGGCGACGGCGATACAGTTTGAAGGAGAGTTCGTGAAAAAAATCACGAACTCGGCAAACCCCGGTCGAAACCTAATTTTTCGCACGGTTTTCGCGCCCCGCTCGGCGAGTTCGCGGAGATGTCCCCCGCGGCCGCTGGTCCGGTCGCGCGAGGCTGTCGAGGCGATCGAGATGGCAGAGAAAAAGAAGATGTCGGTCGCGGAAATCCTTGCGGCCGCGCGGGCACAGGCTGGCGGCGGTTCGCCAGCCCAGGCGGCCCCCGCTGAGTCTGCGGAGTCGCAGGAGGCCTCGAGCGCCGAGGCACCAACCGTCGCTGCCGAAAAACCGGCTGCTGCCAAGGCCCCGGCGAAGGCTGCTGCGGGTGGCGCGCGGCCCAGCGTGGCCGAGATCCTCGCGGCGGCCCGGGCCAACAAGCCGGGTGCGGAGGCCGCCAAGCCTGCCGCCGCCGCCAAGCCCGCAGTTGCAAAACCCGCCGAGAAGCCCGCCGCCGCCAAGGCGGCAAAGCCTGCGGTCGCGAAGGCCCCCGTCGTGCGCGACACGGCAAGCATCCTCGCGGCGGCCCGCGCGGGCGCGAAGCCCGGCCCTGTGAGCAAGGCCGACGCGCCGCCTCGTCCTGCGCGGCCCGTCCCGGCGAAGCCGGCGGCCGAACATGCCGCGAAGCCGACGGCCCCGACCAAGGTCGTGCCACCGCGGCCCGCCAAGCCTGTCGTGAAGAAGGCCGAGGGAGAGGAAGACCGGCGCGGCTTCCTCGAGATCGCGCTCGGCTCGTTCATGGCGATGGGGTTCACGGCGCTCTCGGTGACGGGAGGGCTGTTCACGCTCGGTCTGGCCCGGTTCATGTTCCCCAACGTGCTCGCCGAACCGCCGAGCCGGTTCAAGGTGGGCTTCAAGGAAGGCTTTCCGTCCGGGAAGGTGGAAACGAAGTACGTGGCCCAGTACGGTGTGTGGGTCGTCAACAGCGACGTGGCCGGGCAGCAGCAGATCTACGCCCTGAAGACCGTCTGCACCCACCTCGGCTGCACGCCCAACTGGCTGGAGGCGGAGCAGAAGTTCAAGTGCCCGTGCCACGGCAGCGGCTTCTACAAGGACGGCGTCAACTTCGAGGGCCCGGCCCCGC
>CAZDTC010000563.1:0-1765 GCA_964508125.1 uncultured Candidatus Kuenenia sp. | reverse complement strand
CAGTTGGCTGGAATGGCAGCAAACTCTATGTGGCCGGTTTCAGCGGAACTGGCGCGGCTACCTTGCCTACGTCAATCATTGAGATCACAAACGCCGGCAGTGCCGTGTCTGCAGTGCTGAACAACACTGCTGCGGCTGGTCTCGTCACCCCAACCTATTCAAGCACGTTTGGCACTATCTCGACCGCAGCGACACGTGGTTACACCGGACTGTCGATGAAAGGAAGCCAACTCGCAGCGTCTTGGGACGGTGGTTCCAACAACGTCAATAGCATCCAGATGTTTAATGCGTCGACGAACACGCAGAGTTGGAACTTGTCGGCGACGGGGACAACTCTGTCGAACGTCGGCACGACTCGTGGCTACGCTGGCCCCGATTTTGATCCGGGATACTTGGGTAATTCTGGGTCGGGTAGTGGGTTGGGATGGCTCACGCAGGGTTCAGGCCGGCGGCTTCTCAACAACGCGACCAGTGGTTTGCCGATCTACACATCGGCGACGAATGCCGCGCTCGTGGCCAACTACCCCGGCGTTGAGTTGGGCATGATCGTTACTCCGGACGCCGCCACAATCACCCCTGCGAGCGCGAGTACGTGGCGGGATATGGCGTTCGACCCGGCAACCGGCAACTTGTACATGCGGAATCAGTATGGCGTTGTCGCCACGAATCGCACCGGCCCGAATACGGATGTCAATCCTCTCAACAGCACCGCCGGTCAGTCGGGCTACATCTACATCAACTCTGGCACGGCGGCATCGAATAACGTCGGCGTCACGATCGGTTACATGAACTCAATCACGACGGGCACTACGAACAGTTTCGTGAATAGCTATGCCGGTGATCTGCTGGTCTTCAACGACCGCGGAAGCACGGCGAACGGCCAATCGTGGACAAACGTGATCAAGTTCACGACCACGTCGGGTTCCGCCGTCACGCCGAACTGGACGTTCCTGGCAGCCCCTGCCACGGGCAACGGAGCCTATGACTACGAGTGGGACTCGGCCACCCAGACCCTCGCGGTCGTCGACTATGCCAACCGCAACGTCTCGATCTTCTCGACGGCCGTGCCGGAGCCCTCGACCTGGGCGATGCTCGTGATCGGTGGCGGCGTCGGCGGGCTGGCCACGCTCCGCCGCCGGCTGCGGCGGGTCGCGTAAAGTCGGTTCCCTGTAACTCGGAATTTGCGTCGCGGGCGGACGGAGAGATACCGTCCGCCCGCTCACGCGTTCAGGAATGATCAAGTTCACCTTCTGGCAGTGGACCAGGAGTCGTGCCAGCGGTGAAAATGCCAGCGGGCTCTGAAGTTGTCGCCGCCCGCCGGCGGAGCGGCTCGGCCGTCGTGGCGGCCATGGGGCTCGTGGCGGCTCTGGCGGCAGCGTCCAGCGCGGTCGCCGCACCGCCCGATCCGCCGCCGCTCGCCCGGGAGTTTCGCGCCGCCTGGATCGCCACCGTGGCGAACATCGATTGGCCGTCGCGGCCGGGCCTGCCGGCGGAGCGGCAGCGGGCGGAGCTCGCCGCGCTCCTCGACCGCGCCGCAGCGCTCCGCCTCAACGCCGTGATCCTCCAGATTCGCCCCGGCGCCGACGCCCTCTACGCCTCGGCGATCGAGCCCTGGTCGGAATATCTCTCCGGCACGATGGGCCGGCCCCCCGAGCCGGCCTACGATCCGCTCGAGTTTGCGATCGCCGAGGCCCATGCCCGCGGCCTCGAGCTGCACGCCTGGTTCAACCCCTACCGCGTGCGCCATGCCGACGCGGCCGGCCCC
>CAZDTC010000562.1:0-1767 GCA_964508125.1 uncultured Candidatus Kuenenia sp. | reverse complement strand
GGCGGCCGGGCCGACCTCGCCGCGGGCGTGTTGCGGGCGATCGGCGTGCCCGCCTTACGATTCGGTGAGGATCACCTGCGGATGCTGCGGGCCGTGCGGTTTGCCGCGGCCTTCAATTTCGCCCTCGACGGCGAGACGCGGGCGGCGATCGAGCGGATGCGGCATCTCGTGACCACCGTGAGCCCCGAGCGGATCGCGGAGGAACTGCGCGGGATGGTGGGGCGGCCGGGCCGCCGACGGGCCCTCGAACTCTTGGCCGAAACGGGTCTCGCGGCCGAGGTGCTGCCGGAAGTGGCCCCCGGCGTGCCGGGCGCCACCGCAGACACCGACGCCGCATGGGCCAGGGCCGCGCGGGTGGTCGATGCGCTCGACGAACCGGGGCTGCCGGCCGCCCTGGCGACCCTCTTCGAGCAGGCCGGGCCAGAGGCACTGCGGCGGGCGGCACATCGGCTGCGGCTTTCGAACCGGGAAGTGAAACTCGCCGCGTGGCTCATGGAGGGCGCGGCGGCGTTGGGCGATGGCGGCTTCGAGGGGCGGCGATGGTCGGCCGTGCAGCCGTGGCTCGCGCACGACGATGCGTTTCTGCTTGCCGATCTGCTGCGGGCCCGGGCCGACTGCGGGCTCGGCCGCGCGGCCTCAGCGGCCTGGGTGACGGCCCAGCTCGCGCGACCGCGGGCCGAGCTCGATCCGCCGCCACTCGTCACCGGGGCAGACCTGCTCGCCGCGGGAGTCGGTGGCGGGCCGGAGATGGGGGCGATCCTCGCGCGGATTCGGCGGCTGCAACTTGACGGTGAGATCTCGACGCGGGAGGAGGCGCTCGCGCGGACGAGGCCATAGCGTGGGGCAAGCGAGACGCTTGCCCCACATCACGCCGGGGGCGCGTCGGGGGCGGGGAGATCGGCGAGCGATTCGAGCCGGAACACGTCGAGGAATTTCCGCGTCGTGCGATACGCCGGCTCGCCGTCCTTCGCCTCACCGGGTACGAGCTCGAGCAGGCCGCGCCGCACGAGCATCCGCAGCGTCGTGGGCGCCGCATCGCACCCGAGCTCCACCAGCCGGTCGCGGGCCACCGGCTGGTTCCACGCCACCACGGCGAGCACGTCGAGCGCCTCGCCGTCGAGCCGCACCATCCGGGCACGGGCCTCGAGCACCTGCCCGAACCGGGCGAACTCGGGCTTGAGCCGCATCACCCATCCGGCATCCTTCGAGACGATCTCGTAGGGGCAGTTGTTGGCGGCGTACGACCGGCCGAGATCCGCGACGAGGTCGTCGACCTCCTGGGGCCGCACGCCCCGCATCAGGCCGGCCACCTTTCGGCTCGTGAGCGGCTCGCCGCCGGGCTGCCCCACGAACAAGAGCGCCTCGAGGATCGAGCGCGGGTTCACCTTCGCATCGGCGGCGTCGCCTGCGAGGGAGTCGTCGAGGTCGGGGGACGAGTCGACCCGCACGATGTCGGGGGAAGCGCCCGCCGGGGCCGCCGCGTAGGGATCCGCGGAGCCCATCATCGCGGCGAATGCCTGGGCGAGCCGGTCGATCGACAGGCCGCCGTCGGCCGGCGGGGCATGGAAGCCGGTGGCGGGCTCGGGGGTGGGTTTCTTGGGGGGCATGAGGTGGGGCAACCGTCCCGGTTGCCAATGCGGCCTCAACTCTTGGCAAGCGGGACGCTTGCCCCACGGGTTGCCAACGCGGGCTCAACTTTCGGCAAGCGGAACGCTTGCCCCACGCTTGAGGCGATATGGAAACGCACTTATGTGCTTTCAGAGGAGT
>CAZDTC010000561.1:0-1769 GCA_964508125.1 uncultured Candidatus Kuenenia sp. | reverse complement strand
GCACCCTGCCGAGCAGACCCCGCTCGAGGCAGTCGGGCTTGAACATCACGAACGTGCGTTCCATGGAAACCGGGTCTCTCGGGGGTGATAAACGTCTTTCTTGGCGGTGCTGCGAGTGTACTTACCCGTGAGCCGGGATCGAAGGCCAGGGCAAATTCACAACCGCACGCGGCCCTCGCGGACGGCAGCCAGAAACTCGCGATTGCCCTCGAGGAGCGTGGGCTCGGCGAAAAGTTCGGCTTCCGTGAGCCAGAGGATCTCCTCCACCTCCACCGGATGGGGCACGAGCTCGGCAGCCTCATCGAGATCCACCGTCCACCACGCGAGCGCCGTGCCCCACGACGTGACGCTCCGCCACACACAGGCCCCGGCCGTGACGGCCGCGGCGAGCTCCTCGCGGCACTCGCGCACCACCGCCGCGTGCTCCTCCTCGCCCGGCTCGATGTGGCCGCCGGGAAAGCAGACGCGGCCACCGGCGGCCACCGTGAGGCCCCGGCGGATGGCGAGAAACCGTCCCTCCCGGCGGGCGATCGCCACCACGCCGCGTTTCACGATCGGCTGCTGCGCAGCCCCCTTCTCCGGACGTTTTCCATCGTCGCTCATACACTACACTGTTGCATTCAGCCGCCCGTCCGACCACTCCCCCGCGAGCCCGCCATCGATGGACACCGTCCCGCCCCCCAAGGGCCCCTCCTCGTTCAGCACGAAATTCGGCCGCCCGCTCGGGATGCCGGCGATCGTGATGCTGATCCTTGCGGCCCTTGCGCTCGTGACGATGTTTGCCCGCGAACAAGCCACGCTTCCCGCCACGATCAGTTACGACGAGTTCGTGCGGCAGGTGCACGCGGGCAACGTGTCGGCCGTGGAGATCTCCGGCAACGCGCTGCAGGGAGAGTTTCGGGCGGCCCCGCCCGCCGAACGCATCGGCGGCGCGACGAACGCGAAGGTATTTCGCCTCGAGCTCTCGTCGTATCTCGGCGAGGGGCTCGACAAGCTCCTTCTCGACCACGCCGTGAAGACCACCGTGCGCCAGCCGAGCGATGGCACGGGCTTCCTGCTCGGGCTCTACATGCTCGTGCCGCTGCTCCTGATGGCGGGATTCTGGATGACGCTCCGCCGCGCCCGCGACCCGCTCGCGGGCGGTGGGTTCCTCGGCTCGTTCTCCAAGTCGCCGGCGAAGCGCTACGGCGCGAACGACAAGCAGGTGACGTTTGCCGACGTGGCCGGCCTCGAGGGGGTGAAGGAAGACCTCAAGGAGATCGTCGAGTTCCTGAAAGACCCGAAGAAGTTTCAGCGGCTCGGCGGCCGCGTGCCCAAGGGCGTGCTCCTGATGGGGCCGCCGGGCACGGGCAAGACGCTCCTCGCGCGGGCCGTGGCCGGCGAGGCGGGCGTGCCCTTCTTCTCGATCTCGGGCAGCGAGTTCATCCAGATGTTCGTGGGCGTCGGGGCCTCGCGGGTGCGCGACCTTTTCAAGACCGCGAAAGACGCCTCGCCATCGATACTGTTCATCGACGAGATCGACGCCGTGGGCCGACACCGCGGCGCGGGCCTCGGCGGCGGCCACGACGAGCGCGAGCAGACTCTCAACCAGATCCTCTCCGAGATGGACGGCTTCAGCCCGTCAGAGAGCGTGATCGTGCTCGCCGCCACGAACCGCCCCGACGTGCTCGATCCCGCGCTCCTGCGGCCCGGCCGCTTCGACCGCCACGTGGTCGTGCCACGGCCGGACGTGAAGGGACGCGAGGGCATCATCCGCGTCCACACCCGGC
>CAZDTC010000560.1:0-1772 GCA_964508125.1 uncultured Candidatus Kuenenia sp. | reverse complement strand
GCGACGTGCTGTGTCTTCGTTGCGCCAACGAGGCGCTGAACCTGCTCAGGGAAAACCGCAAGAACAAGGGGTACGAGGCGCCTCCGCGTCGGCCGCGTGGAGGATATGGCGCCTCGCCTCCGCCGCCGAGCGATGAGGTTGAGGAGCGCAAGCACCTGCGCGAGCTGGGCCTCAAGCCACCGACGGACTGGGCCGAGATTCAGACCGCGTACAAGGCGCTGCTCATCAAGTGGCACCCCGATCGCGCGGCGCCGGACAAGCGGGCGAAGCACGAAGAGAAGTTCAAGAAGGTGCGCGCGGCCTACGACTGGCTGGCGACCAAGTACAACAAGGCAGCCTGACCATGCACAACCCCTTTCACCCGCCGTCGCTGTACCAGAACTACCAGCCGCCGCCGCAGGGATCGGACCTGCTCATGCCGGTGCCCGGCTGGGGTTGGCCCGCAAACAGCGCAGGTGAGCGCCGGGTCGGCGTTGGCGCGCTGGGCGAGACGTACCCGGTGACGCTGCCGCTCATCGGCAAGACGTCGGTCGACCTGCCGGTCAGTCAGATCACCGCCGACGCGGTCAACACGGCGGTCCCGCTGCTGGGTCAGCAGTTGCCGCAACTGATCGAGCAGAGCACGGCGCAGATTCGCATGACGGTCATCCAAGGCGCAGTGGTGGCGGCCGGGATCGCTGCCGTTGCCATCTTCGGCTACAAGTACCTGACGGGGAAGTGAGATGGCCTACAACGGTCTTGGCGCGCACTACGACGTCACGTTCTCGGTTCTCGGCAAGAACATCACCGTCGGAGCCGACGTGCCGATCGAGCAGGCGGCGGCTGATGCGGTGAACGCGGCGCTGCCGCAGGTTCTCGCGCAGATTCCGCAGGCGGTCGACTCGGCTGTGCCCCGGCTGACGTCGGCGGTGCAGAAGCAGATCCCCGGTCTGATCGAGAAGGTGCTTCCCTCGATCAAGGACGCGGTGAGCAAGGAGATCGGTCGGCCGATCAAGCTCGCCGTCATTCTCTCCGGCGTCACGGCGGCCTCGTCGGTCATCACGCTGCTCGTTCTCGCCAAGCACGTTCGCGCCAAGGGTTGATCGTGCTGGGCGATGTGAGCGTCGACCCGACGAGCGCCGGTGAAGGCGTCGCCACCGGCGTAAGCGTGGGCGGAGCGGCGACTCCGTTCCTCGTGCTGACGCCGCTGGCCCCGGTGGCCGTCGTGGCTCCTGTGCTCGGCGCTCTGGTGGGCGCGGTCGCTGGGGGCCTGTCGTTCACGGACAAGGGGCTTTCGGAGGCGAACAAGCAGGCGATCCTCGGCGCCATCGCTTCGCTGAGCCAGAGCGTGAACGGGACGGACAACCCGTACGTGCTCGACGCGATCGGAGAGGCCGCGATCCAGATGTCGCGGCAGATAACGGAGTTCGTGCTCAAGAACGCCGAGTTCGTGAGCCAAGCGGACGTGGTGGTGCTGAACGGCGGCACCTCGGTCCTCGACTCCACGCGTCGTGCCGCCTACACGAAGGCGTCGAACCTGCGTGCAACTGGCAAGCTCGGCATCCCGCTGCCAGCGGGCGCAGCGCAGAAAGCTCTGGAAGCGGCTGCGGCGGCGATGGGACGAGCGGCGCAAGAAGCGCTGATGAGCAAGCAGACGCAGTCGCGCGCGCGGTGGGTCGTTGCCATCGTGGGCACGGCAGCGGTCGGCGGTTCGGCGTACTGGTGGTATCTGCGCGGCAGAACGAAGCGGACTTCCCCTTCTGGCCGTTGACGATGTCAAGGGGGCGGAGCAT
>CAZDTC010000559.1:0-1772 GCA_964508125.1 uncultured Candidatus Kuenenia sp. | reverse complement strand
GCGATCGCCCTCGGCGATGGAGCATCGTGCCGCCGGCTCCGAATGCGGGTCGTTACCGCCTGCCTGAACGTCCGGCGAGGGGATTCGGGGAGCTCGAAGCCGGCGCGAGTGAGTTGGACCGGTCTTCCGTTAGCCAACGGGTTCGATCAGCGCACGCGTGGCAATCAGTTCGCGGGCGATACCGGCGGCGAGGTCGATCGCGTCCGCACCTGGAAGCACAGGCCAGGTGTACGTTTCGACCTCCAGGTGCGGGGCGTAGTCGAGGGCGCCGATGGCGGCGAGGGCGCGTTTGAGTTCGTCGCGGGTGGTGCGCAAGGGGCCGACTTGCTCGGCGTCGACCGGCACGTGGTAGTGCACCCGCCACGGAGCCCGGCGCTGCCAGGACGCGTCGGCGAGCAGGTCGGCCGTCAGGTCGACGGCGCGGTGCAGCGTCCCGTCGGCGTCGCGGGCGAAGGTCTGGTGGAGGTAGCGCGGCTCGATGTAGGCGAGGAGTGCGTCGCGCTGGGCGGGATCGGCCGGGTCGGGCGCCTCGATTGCGCAGCTCACCTGCACCTTGTTGATCCGGATCCCGGCCGCGGCGAGCGCGGCGACCGCCTCCGCGGCGTCCTCGAACTCGACCGCCTGATGGCACACGTCGTAGCACACGCCGAGATGCCGCCGGGCAGCAGGCTCGAGGCCGAGCGCCGCCGCGCCGGCGAAGAGTGCGTCGAAGAAGGCGACCGTCTCAGCCGTCGTCTCGAGCAGGCAGCAGGGCTCGGGCTCGATCGCGAGGCGGACGCAGCGGCCGGTCGTGGCCTCGATCTCGGCGAACTGCCGGGCACAGGCCAGGAGCGCGTCGCTCGCAGCCGCACTGAAGCCGGCGCCGTGGGCGAAGCCTTTGAAGCCGAGCGGCAGCGTCGAGATGCTCCCCTCGCCCCCGGGCGGCAGGAGGGCTGAGAGAAGCCGGGCGCAGGCGAGCGTGTAGCCGAGCCGACGGGGATCGGCCCAGTCGGGTAGATACACCTGCTCCTTCACGCGCGCCCCATGGAAATCGCCATACGGAAATGCGTTGAGCGTGTGGCAGGTGAGGCCACGGGCCGCGAGGGCCTCGGCTACGGTGGCGGCTGCCCCGGCCGCAGCGACGGCGGCCTCGGGCAGCCAGAGGCCGACCGAGATCGCAAAGCCGCACCGCTCGCGCACGGCGAGCGCGTGGCGGTCGAGGATCTGCGGCACATCGGCGAGCGCGCGGCAGGGATGCACGTTGGTGCAATATGCCGGTGGCAACGGGGAGAAGGCCATGCGTTGGATCGCGCGAGGGTCAGCCGAGCGAGCGGCCCACCGCCTCCGCGACGCGCCGGCACACGTCCATCATCCGGCTGAAGGCGGCGAAGTCGAGCGTCTGTGCGCCGTCGCTCGAGGCGCACTTGGGATCGGGATGCACCTCCACGATCAGTCCATCGGCGCCGGCTGCGACGCTCGCCGCCGCCATGCTCTCGACGAGGTTCGCATGCCCCGTGCCGTGGCTCGGATCGACGACCACGGGCAGGTGCGTGCGGGCGTGGAGCCAGGGCACCGTGGCCAGGGGGAGCGTGAAGCGGGTGTGGGTTTCAAACGTGCGGATCCCGCGCTCGCAGAGCATCACCTGCCGGTTGCCGGCGTCGAGGATGTATTCGGCAGCGAGCAGCAGTTCCTCCACGGTGGCCGCAGGCCCGCGCTTGAGGAGCACGGGCGTTTGCGCGCGGCCCACCGCCTCGAGCAGCCGGTAGTTTTGCATGTTGCGGGCGCCCACCTGC
>CAZDTC010000558.1:0-1775 GCA_964508125.1 uncultured Candidatus Kuenenia sp. | reverse complement strand
GGCTCGACCAAGCTGCTCGGCGGCGTCGAGATGTGCTCGCCGGGCGACAATGTGAAGATGGAGGTCGAGTTGATGGTGCCGATCGCCATGGACGACGGCGTCCGCTTCGCCATCCGCGAAGGTGGCAAGACGGTCGGCTCGGGCGTCGTGACCAAGATCCTGGACTGAACCTATTTGTCGATACGAGGGAGGGGGCCCACCCCGGGCCCCCTCTTTTTCCACAGGGGCGTAGCTCAACTGGCAGAGCGCTGGTCTCCAAAACCAGAGGTTGCGAGTTCGATCCCCGCCGCCCCTGCCTGAGGAAACGGTTTGCGACGGAGCGCGATTCGAACCATGTCAACCACGCAAGAAAACTCGGCGGCCGGCGGCAGTCTCTGGAGCGATCTCCTGAGCTTCTCGGTCTACAAGCGCCATCAGGGCCGGATGACGCGGCAGGCGACGTTCGCCGCCCTCGCACTCACGCTGTCGATCGGCGTGTGGCGACTGTCGCAACTGCTGCCGCTGTGGCTGGCGAGTTCGGGCCCGCTCGGGACGGGGGCCGATCTCGGCGTCTACCGCTTCCTCGTGCCGGGGCTGTTGCTCGCGGCCGGGCTCTGGCTGGCATACCGCATCGTCAACGTTCCTCGCTTCGCCGACTTCCTGATTGCGGTGGAATCGGAGATGGCGAAAGTGTCGTGGCCGAGCGCCGGCGAAGTGGCCCGCAGTTCGGCCGTGATCATCTTCCTGATCTTCGCGCTGGCTGCGATTCTCGCCGGCTACGATCTTTTCTGGTGGTTCGTGCTCCGGGCCATCCAGGGCTTCAAGTGAACAATCCTTTCGGCTGGCATGAAACCATGAGCGACCATCCCCACGACGAATCGACCCCCGACCCCCGCCTCGGCCACCCGCTGCCTGCCGACGAGCCGGCGCCGGCCGTGGTCGAGGACGACGACGGCACGGCGGCCGAACTCGACGATCCCTTCGCCGGCGGCGAAGACGCGAAGCCCGTGGCCGTGGCGGGCGACGACGACGACGCGCCCGTCGGTGACAAGCAGTGGTACATCCTCAAGGTGCAGAGCAATCGCGAGGACTCGATCCGCGAGGCTCTCCTGCGCCGGATTTCGATGCAGGGCATGGACAAATGGTTTGGCGAGGTGATCGTGCCCAAGGAGCAGGTCACGGAGTTCAAAAGTGGCAAAAAACGCGTGGTTTCCCGCAAGCTCTACCCTGGATACATCCTTGTGAACATGATCTTGAACGACGAAACCTGGTACCTCGTGCGGGAGACCGGCGGCATCGGTGACTTCACCGGGTCGGCCGGGCGGCCCAGCCCGATGCTGCCGCAGGACGTCGCCAAGCTGCTCAACAAGGCCGAGGAGAAGACCGCCGAGGCGCCCCGCCTGAAGATTGCCTTCAAGAAGGGTGACCGCGTGAAGATCAACGAAGGCACGTTCGAAAACTTCGAAGGCGAGGTCGAGGGGATCGACGAGGCCAACGGACGGGTCACGGTGATGCTGAGCATCTTCGGGCGCTCGACGCCCGTGGACATCGAATACTGGCAGATCGAGTCGGTCTGAAGCGCCGGCCCAAGGGCTGGCAACATACACATTCAACTGGTTCACTGAACGAGCGGAAAGAGAAGGGTCGAGATGGCAAAGCAGGTGGTTGGTCAGGCGAAGTTCCAGGTGCCCGGTGGGCAGGCCACTCCCGCGCCGCCGGTGGGCACGTCGCTCGGTCGGTTCGGCATCAACCTCGGCCAGTTCGTGCAGCAGTTCAACGACCGCACCCGCGAGGCC
>CAZDTC010000557.1:0-1796 GCA_964508125.1 uncultured Candidatus Kuenenia sp. | reverse complement strand
ATTCGAGCCCCGTCCGCCAGCTGCAAAAGTCGTAGCCGACGTTGTCGCGGGGAATGAAGGTGTCGACGATCGGCTCGAGCGCCGGCGGTAGCGCGCGGGCACTGGCCGACACGACCACGAGCCTATCGGCCAGACGTCGATATTGCCGCAGGGCATGGACCACATGGTCGTCGAAGACGCCATCGCGGTCGTAGTGGACAAACACGATGGCCCGTGCCATGCAGAAAGCTCCGGCAGTGAAACAAGCCAAACCTCATGAGGCCCGGCGAAGCGCGGCAGCCGGTGTGGGTTCGGCAACGCGGCTGGCCGCGTCGTGCATCGCTCGGCACTGATGGTCAAGCAGGCCTGCCCGCTTGACCAAGGCAGACTGGCGACCGGAGTCGGTGACCAACTTGATCAGTTCGTGGGCGTGGGTGAGCGTATGCTTCGCGGCCTCGTGGTGGCCGCGGAGCAATTGCCGCTTGGCCTCCCGCAGAGCCGATCCGGCATACCACTGTGCTCCGCCATTCACGAGCGACTCGCGGTGGTCGTCCGGGAAGGATATGGCGTTGACGTGCATGGCTCGCACGAGATCCGGCCAGACTTCGCCCTGCGACAAGAGCCGCGAGGACTCGCTCCCCGAGTGGCGGCGAAACACGGCCAGCACCCGCGGATCGTACCAAACCGGAAACCGCGCCGCGATCCGCACCCACATCTCCCAATCGAGTGTCTGACAGAGATCGTTGCGGTAGCCCCCGAGGGTTTCGTAGGTGGTACGAGGCACGACGGCTGACGGCGTCTGCACCCGTTGTCGAATGGCGAACGTGCGCAGGCAGTGCGGCAGCAGACCGCGCCACCACCGCAGCCGTGAGTTGGTCTTCAATCGCCTGCCGTCTCCGTCGACCAGCAGGCTGCGGCAGAACGCCATGCCGATCTGCGGCACTTTCATGAAAGCCTGTTCCATCCTCCCGTAGAAGCCGGGTAGCACGAGGTCATCCTGATGGAGCAGGTGCACGAGGTGACCGCGGGCCAACTCGATGCAGCGGTTCCAGTTGCCGCTGATGCCGAGCCGCGGGCCATCGGCGTGGATCTCCACGCGGCCCGTGTTGTCCACCGCCGCGACGAGCGACCGCACGTCGGATCGACGCGAGCCGTCATCCACGACGGCGATCTGCATCGCGTGTCGTGCTGGCGCCTGCTCCAGCACGGATTGCAGCGTCATCCGTAGCTTTTCGCCTGGTTCGTGGGTCGGCAGCATGACCGAAAAGCGTGGGCGATTACCGCCGGTGTAGGCGGCAATTTTCGGAAATGGCTGATGCGGCGCAAGCACGAATCGTTCCCCCCAACCGCGGTGACAACCAAGCCTGGGGAGATATCGTCCGAGATTTCCGACGATCACGATCGTGCGGGCTGTGCACGACATTTTCGATGCAGTCAGCCCGGCTTGTGACGGACAGGAAGTTGGGGCAATCCCGCGATATGGCGCAAGCAAGGGAAGCCCCGTAATCCGCTTGCGGAGCAAGCGGTCTACTTTGAAGCAAGCCGACTCTCAGGCCGAGCGGGCGCGGATCACAGCGGCTGGAAGTGCATCGCCAGTCGGCGTTCGCCCAAGCGAAGGTCCTTCTTCAAACAGCCAGGGCTCGGTGGTCCTCCCGGTGCAGGTGTTCCACGAGCGAAGCAGAGACGCGGCCGCCTTGTCTCCGAAGCGATGGCGGCGGCCGTAGACGAGGATCTGGCTGGGATTGAGGAAGAGGCGGGGGCATCCGGCCTCGATGAGATGGCGATGAAAGACCGCATGTTCGCAGTCGGCGGCGCCA
>CAZDTC010000556.1:0-1796 GCA_964508125.1 uncultured Candidatus Kuenenia sp. | reverse complement strand
TTGCCCGACTAGGATTCGAACCTAGACAAAGGGAACCAAAATCCCTTGTGCTACCATTACACCATCGGGCAGGGGATCCGGATTGTAGCGTAACCCACCGACGTTCTCGGATCAGGCAAGCGGGACGCTTGCCCCACGTGGGGCGACCGTCCCGGTCGCCACTCCGGCCGCCGACACGTCACGTGCCGCAGTACGTGCGGTAGGGGCCGCAGCTGGCCGGTGGGCCGCTGCGGTAGGGCTCGGTCGCGAAGGTCTCGCTGAACGGGTCGCGGAGGGCGGCAAGAAGTCGCTCGAACGGGCCGAGGTCGCCCGCCTCGGCAGCCGCGAGCGCTTCCTCGACGCGGTGGTTGCGCGGGATCACGAGCGGGTTTGCGCGGCGGAGCCGCGCGGCGATCTCGGCGCGGTCTCCGGGCTCACGTGCCAGCCGGGCCTGCCACTGCGCGGCCCAGGGGGCCGCGAGGGACGGCAGCGCTGCGAATGTGGCCGTGAAGTCGGCGCGGGTTTCGTGCATCCACGCGAGCACGGCTGGAAAGAGATCGGCGTCGCCTGGCTCCTCGGTCGCGAGGCCGAGCTTCGCCCGGGCGCCCGCGAGGTGGTGCCGCCGAAACCGCTCCGGAAACGTGGCGAGCAGGCCGCGGGCCCGCTCGACGGCGGCTTCCTCGCCGCCCGGCATCAGTGGCAGGAGGCTCTCGGCGAGCCTGGCCAGGTTCCAGAGGGCGATCTCCGGCTGGTTGGCATAGGCATAGCGGCCTCCGCGGTCGATCGAGCTGAATGTCGTCGCGGGATCGTAGGCGTCGAGAAACGCACACGGGCCGTAGTCGATCGTTTCGCCCGACACGGCCATGTTGTCGGTGTTCATCACGCCGTGCACGAATCCCACGAGCATCCACTTGGCGATGAGCGCCGCCTGCCGCTCGAGCACCGCGCCCAGGAACGCCGCCGCCTTGTCGCCGGGCTCGGTGATTTCGGGATAATGGCGGGCGATCGAGTGGTCGAGGAGTGCGGCGAGCAGGCTGTGGTCGCCGACGGCTGCCGCATATTCAAACGTGCCGACGCGGATGTGGCTCGCAGCCACGCGGGTGAGCACGGCGCCCGGCAGCGCCCGCTCGCGGAGCACGGCCTCCCCTGTGGCGGCCACGGCGAGGCTCCGCGAGGTGGGAATCCCGAGGGCGTGCATTCCCTCGCTGATGAGAAACTCCCGCAGCATCGGTCCGAGGGCCGCGCGGCCGTCGCCATTCCGGGAGTAGGGCGTGCGGCCCGAGCCCTTGAGCTGGATGTCGAACCGCCGGCCGTCGGGCGTGATCTGTTCGCCCAGGAGAATCGCCCGGCCGTCGCCGAGGTTCGTGAAGTGGCCGAACTGGTGGCCAGCGTAGGCCTGGGCGATCGGCTCGGCGCCCGGTGGCAGTTCGTTGCCGGCGAAGGTGGCAAAGGCGGCGGTGCGGAGGATGGCCGGATCGAGGCCGAGGTCCTCCGCGAGCGGCTCGTTGAGCGCGATGAGCCGTGGGGCTCGGACGGGCACGGGCAGCGTGCGGGTGAACAGGCCCTCGGGCAGCCGGGCGTAGGAGTTGTCGAACCGCCAGCCGGCGGAGGAGGAAGAAGAGGGCATGACGCGAGCGTAGCAGGGGCAGGGAGGGGGGTGCCAACGCGGGGTGAACCTTGGCAAGCGGGACGCTTGCCCCACGTGGGGCGACCGTCTCGGTCCCCAAGACGGCGAAAGCCTGTCCTACGGGGTGGCGGCCTTCGCGAGCTTGCTCGTGACGGCGAAGGAGAGCTGCTCGAGCTCGATCGCGAGATCC
>CAZDTC010000555.1:0-1805 GCA_964508125.1 uncultured Candidatus Kuenenia sp. | reverse complement strand
CGCTGGCGATCGTGTCGGCCCGCTTCTTGTCGCGGTCGAGCTCGTCGTAGTAGTGGCAGGCCGGCGAGAGATCGGCCCGGCCGCCCTCCCAGCGGAGTCCGCGATTGTGATACAGCTCGTAGAGCGTGTTCGCTCCGGCGGCGTTGATCACGGCCAGCCGCGGCACGCGGTCGATGAGGCCGATCTTGCGCAACTCGGCGAAGGCCTTACCGAAGGCGCTCGAGTTGCCAAGATTGCCGCCGGGCACCACGATCCAGTCGGGCACCTCCCAGCCGAGCGACTCGAGCACGCGGAACATGATCGACTTCTGCCCCTCGAGCCGGAAGGGATTCACGCTGTTCACGAGGTAGATGCCGAGCTTGCCCGAAACCTCCTTGACGCGGGCCATCGCGTCGTCGAAGTCGCCGGCGATCTGGATCGTGAGGGCGCCGTAGTCGAGGGCCTGCGAGAGCTTGCCATAAGAGATCTTGCCGGAGCCGATGAAGATGATGCCTCGCATCATCCGCGTGACGGCGCAGTAGACGGCGAGCGAGGCGCTCGTGTTGCCGGTGGAGGCACAGGCAGCCCGCCGGGCCCCGATCATCCGGGCGTGAGTGAACGCGGCCGACATGCCGTTGTCCTTGAACGAGCCGGACGGATTCAGCCCCTCGTACTGCAGGTGGAGACGGCCCGGCCGCATGCCGACGAACGCGCCGACGCCGTCCGACACGGAGAGGAGCGTCTGCCCCTCGCCGATCGTCACCACGCTCTCGCGGGGCGCAAAGGGAAACAGTTCGTGAAACCGCCACACGCCCGAGTAGGCGAGCGGGTCGCTGCGGCGCATCCACTTGCGCTCGAACACCTCGAACGACGTCGGCGGGCGGAGCCGGTCCCAGTCGTAGGTCACGTCGAGCAGATTGCCGCACGACGGGCAGCTCGTGAGCACCTCGTCGACGGAAAACGTCGCCCCGCAGGCAGGCGCGATGCACTGCTGAAACGCGAGGTCGGTACGGGCGGCGACGGACAAGAAAAGACTCCCTGATGCTGCTTCCAACGTCGGCAAAACAAAGCCGCCGACTCGATTCCGCACCGGATTTCCAAGGGTAGGTCATCCCGGGTGCAACAGCAAGCAGCGGTTCGCCCCGGGAAATCAACCACATCGGCCGAGCAGCCCACCCGAAGCCTGCCAGATTGACAGTCGCTCGCTCCGCGGTATTCTGAGGGGCTCTTCTGGACGCGGTGCGGCATTCCTGGATGCCGCGGCCGCAGACGACAACTCGAGACGGATGCACAGCATGAAAGCGGCGGAAATGAAGCCCTTCAAGGTGGCGCTCGAAGCGATGCGGGCGCGGCTGAGGGGTGATGTGTCGACGATGGCGGACGCAGCACTTGGCAAGACCCGGGCCGAGGCGAGTGGCGACATTTCGAGCATGCCGATCCACATGGCCGACCTCGGCACCGATGCCTACGAGCAGGAGTTCACGCTCAGCCTGATGGCGAGCGAGGAGGGTACGCTCGAAATGGTGGAGAGCGCCCTGGAGCGGATCCGCTCCAAGACCTACGGCACGTGCGAGGAATGCAGCGGCGTGATCGCCAAGAAGCGATTGGAGGCGATCCCCTTCGCAGCCCTCTGCATCCGCTGCGCCGAGAAACTCGAGCAATCTGCCGGCCGGCCACACCAGCCCCGGTGAGTGTGGCGAGCGTCCCGCTTGCCACAAGGTCAGGACGCCTTGGCAACCCGTGACGCAAGCGTCCCGCTTGCCGGGAGTTGAGGACGCATTGGCAACCGGGACGGTCGCCCCACCCTCGGCCCTCCGGGCTGATAC
>CAZDTC010000554.1:0-1806 GCA_964508125.1 uncultured Candidatus Kuenenia sp. | reverse complement strand
CCCGTAGCCGAGGAGAAGGTGTCTTCGTCGAAATGTGTTGTCTGTCATGAGCGATCGATGGTCAGCGGTGCGATTTTCGCACACGATTCTCCTGCTGGCAGCCGTGAGCACCGCTGCCGAGGAGTCGATGCCGCAGCGCCCGCGACCAAGACGCGACGAAAGCTTCCTGGGCGTGCATTTCGACTTCCACGCGGGCCCCGACTGCCAAGAGGTGGGCAAGCGAACCACGCGGGAGAGCATCGAGCAACTGCTCGATGCCGTGCGGCCAGACTACGTGCAGATCGACTGCAAGGGACATCCTGGATTCTCGAGTTATCCCACCCGCGTGGGCACGCCGGCGCCGGGGTTCGTCGGTGATCCGCTGCGAGTCTGGCGGGAGGTGACCGCCGGGAAGGGAGTTGGCCTGTTCATGCATTATTCGGGAGTTTTTGATTCCCAGGCCGTGTCCCGGCACCCGGAGTGGGCCCGCGTCGATGAGAAGGGCGCACGCGACGGACGCATGACCTCCGTCTTCGGACCCTACGTGGACGAACTCCTGATCCCACAACTGAAAGAGCTGGCAGACGAGTACGACGTCGACGGCGTGTGGGTGGACGGCGAATGCTGGGCCGTGGATCGCGACTATGCCGAATCAGTCGTGAAGGCGTTCCAGGAGCAGACCGGCATCCACACGATTCCGCGATCGCGCGAGGATCCAGGCTGGCACGAGTTCTCCGAATTCTGCCGCGAGGGCTTTCGCCGCTACCTGCGGCGCTACGTCGACGAGATGCACCGCCACGACGGCGGCTTCCAGATCGCGAGCAACTGGGCCTTCAGTTCGTTCATGCCCGAGAAGGTGAGTGTCGACGTCGACTTCATCTCGGGCGATTACACGCCGACCAACAGCCTCAACAGTGCCCGCGTCGAGGGCCGCTGCATGGCGCTCCAAGCAAAGCCCTGGGACCTCATGGCCTGGAGTTTCAGCCATCTCGATGGCCTCATCAGCACCAAGACCGCCCGCCAGCTCGAGCAGGAAGCGGCCGTCGTGATGGCGCTCGGCGGGGGTTTCCAGATGTATTTTCCGCAGCGTCGCGACGGCTCCGTGCGCGCGTGGCAACTTCCGATCATGGCCGACGTGGCCCGCTTCTGCCGTGCGCGGCAGCCCTTCTGCCACCGGGCTACGCTCCTCCCCCAGATCGGTCTGATCTACTCGACGTCCGCGTTCTACCGCACGAATCGCATGCTCTTCGCCCCCTGGAACGGCGAACTCGTGCCCCTGCAGGGCGTGCTCCAGTCGCTGCTCGACAGCCAGAATGTGGTGGACATCGTGAGCGAGCATCACCTCGCCGAACAGATCGATCGATACCCGCTTCTCATCTATCCGGAATGGGAGACGATCGAGCCGGCCTTCAAACAGTCGCTCGTGGACTACGTGAGGCGGGGAGGGTCGCTCCTCGTCATCGGCCCCCGCAGCGCAGGCCTGTTTCAGGAGGAACTCGATGTCGGGCTCGAGGGGGCTCCGGTCGTGCAGGTGAGCGGCCTGGAGTTTGGCGGCCACGTGGCCGGCATCAGGTCGGTGTTCCAGAAGGTGACGCTGGGCGACCGCGCCACGCCGTTCGGACAAGTGCGGCTCGAGAACGAGGTGGACGGGCCGGCGGAGATCGCCGCCTCGATCGCGAGGCTGGGCGAAGGCTCCATCGCGGCGACCTATCTGTGCCTCGGCGAGCGTTACGCCACCTCGGCCACCACCGTCAGTCGCGACTTTCTCGCTGCCCTGGTGCGCGAGCTTTTTCCCTCACCCTTGGTGGAGGTGCAGGGATCGCACCA
>CAZDTC010000553.1:0-1807 GCA_964508125.1 uncultured Candidatus Kuenenia sp. | reverse complement strand
ACTAGCGATCGCCCTCGGCGATGGAGCAGCGTGCCGCCGGCTCCGAATGCGGGTTATTGCCGCCTGCCTGAACGTCCGGCGACGGGATATGGCAACCCCGAGCCGGTGCGCTATTACAGGCGCTTCACGCGGATGTTGCGGTAGTGCACTTCCGAGCCCGGGTCGTGGGCCTGCAGGGCGAAGGTGCCGGTGGAGAGTTTGCGGGTGCCCGTCACGCCTTCCGGCTCCACGAACTCGAAGAGCACGCGACCGTCGACGATCACCGCCATTGCCCTGCCCTTCACGATCAACTCCTGCGTGAACCACTCGTTGTCCTTCGCCGGGGGGACAAAATTCTTCACCACGTTGTAGATGCTTCCGGTGCGCACGGGGTCCCCCTGCGAGTTGTTCACCTGCATCTCGTAGCCCACACCGGGCCAGCCCTCCGGCTGGAACCTCGTGTGGAAGAAGATGCCGGAATTGGAGCCGGGCTTCGTCATCACCTCGGCCTTCAAGTGGAAGTCTTTGAACTCGGCGGGATGCTCGGCGTCGGGGCCCATGTAGAAGAGGTGGCTGCGGGGGCCATGGCACACGATCTGGCCGTCGGCGACCTTCCAACTATCGGCGTTCTCGTTCGCCTTCCAGCCCGCGAGACTCTTGCCGTCGAACAAGGGCTCGAAGCCAGGCTCGTCCGCGGCCGCCACGCCCGCCGCCATCAGGGCCAGGCCGAGCACGCATCGAACAAAAACGTCATACTTGCCGTAGTCCATGGACAGTCTCCTGGGTTCGCCACGCACCGCCCCGAAGGACGCTCAGATCGCCACCGCGACCGTGAATCCGCAGCAGGATACGCCCCCTCCCGGCTTTTCGCCACCGGCCCCACCGCTGCTCGAAATCGACACCGACGTGTCGCTCGAGGGCCAGCCGACGCCGGAGTGGCTCGTGGCGACGGCGGAGGAATTGCGCGTGACGGCCGGGGACCAGACGCTCCGCCGCGTGGCCCGCGACGCGGTCGAGGAGGTGCGCACGACCGCCGGCGTCGGGGGCGGCACGCTGCAGGTGCGGATCGACGGCGACTGGGTCGATCTCGTGCGCTACTCCAACGCGATGGCCACGCGGTTTCACAAGGTGGCCCGGGCCCTCGAGCAACGTGGGGCCGAGGCCGAGTTTCTCACCGCGGCCGACGAACTCGACCCGCCGCGGTGCCCGACGTGCCGCCTGCGGCTCACCACGAAAGACCAGGCCTGCCCGCGATGCATGCAGAAGGGGCGGATCCTCAAGCGCGTGAGCGAATTGCTCGCCCCCTACACGCGCGGTGCGGCGATCCTCTGCCTGCTCACGTTCGTCGGCGTGGTGGCGGAACTCGTGCCGCCGAAGCTGCAGCAATACATGGTCGACAGCATCCTCACCCGCGGCTCGACGGCCGCCGACGCGGCTGCGCAGCCCGACTTCAAGACGGCCCTGCTCGTGGTGGTGCTGGCGCTCGCGCTCTCGCGGGTGTTGCTCTCGGCCGTGGGCATGATCAAGGGGCAGCTGGCCACGGCGATCGGCACTGGCCTCACCGGCACGCTCCGCTCGGAGATGGTGTCGAAACTGCAAAACCTATCGGTGGCGTATTACGACCGCCACCAAGTGGGCTCGATGATCAGCCGCGTGGCCCACGACAGCGAGGTGCTCCACGGGCTCATGCAGCAGCTCACGGGCGGCTTTCTCCTCCAGATCGTGCAGCTCGTGGGCGTGGGGGCGATGCTCGTGTGGATCAATCCCAAGCTGGCGCTCTACACGCTCATCCCGGTGCCGCTCGTGATCCTCGGGTCGTGGGTGTTTT
>CAZDTC010000552.1:0-1808 GCA_964508125.1 uncultured Candidatus Kuenenia sp. | reverse complement strand
CCGTGCTCGACCGCCGCTTCGTCGCCGACAACATCGATCTCGTCACCGCCAACTGCCGCAACCGCGGATCGTCCGCCGACGTCGCCCGCTTCGCCGACCTCGACCGGCTCCGGCGGCAGCTCCAGGCCGACGTCGACCGGCTCAACCACGAGGCCGGCCAGGTGAGCAAGTCGATCGGCAAGGCCGCCGACGCCACCGAACGGGAGGCCCGCAAGGCCGAAGGCCGCCGACTGCGCGAGGAGGTGGGGGCGATCGAAGACCGCCTCGGGAAGATCACCGCCGAGGCGGAAGACATTCTCCGTCAGATGCCGAACCTTACGCACCCCGCCGCTCCGGTCGGTGGCGAGGATGCCGCGGTCGAGCTGCGCCGCGGAAAGACACCGCTGCCGACGTTTGCGTTTTCCCCCCGCGACCACGTCGCCCTCGGTGAGGCGCTCGAGCTCTTCGACTTCGAGGCGGGCGCCCGCGTCGCCGGCCACGGATTCTATTTTCTGTTGAATGACGCCGTCCTGCTCGAGCTCGCCCTCCAGCGCTACGCCCTCGATCTGCTCATGCGCGAGGGTTTCACGGCGATGACCACGCCCGACCTTGCCCGCGACACGATCCTCGAGGGCACGGGCTTCATGCCACGGGGCAACGAGACGCAGATCTACTCGATCAAAGACAGCGACCTGTCGCTCGTGGCCACGGCCGAGATCACGCTCGGCGGCGCCTTCCACGAGCGGATCTTCGAGGCGGATGAGCTGCCGCTCAAGCTCTGCGGCATCAGCCACTGCTTCCGCACCGAGGCGGGTGCCCACGGCAAGGCCACGCGCGGGCTGTATCGCGTGCACCAGTTCACGAAGGTGGAGATGTTCGCCTTCACGAAGCCGGAGGAGAGCGAGGCGCTGCACGACATGCTGCTCGACCTCGAATGCCGGCTGTTCGACGGCCTCGAAATCCCCTACCGCGTCATCGATACTGCCTCCGGCGATCTCGGAGGCCCTGCGTACCGGAAGTTCGACCTCGAGGCCTGGATGCCGGGCCGGGGCACGGCCGGCGAGTGGGGCGAGGTCACGAGCACGTCGAACTGCACCGACTTCCAGGCCCGCCGGCTGGCGGTGCGTTACAAGCAGCCGGGCGAGAAGGGCACGCACTTCGTGCACACGCTCAACGGCACGGCGATCGCCATCAGCCGGGCGATCATCGCGATTCTGGAAAACCACCAGCAGGCCGACGGCTCCGTGCGAGTGCCGCAGGCTCTTGTCCCGTGGATGGGCAAGGACCGGATGTGTCCACCCGCGTAGGTGCAGCGTGCCCAGGACGTGGGGCGAGCGTCCCGCTTGCCAAGGCGCTCCCAACTCTCGGCAAGCGAGACGCTTGCCCCACGGCAGGCGATCACCACCTGAGGCCGAAACGGGCCCCCTGCGAGTCGCTCGTGAGGCCGCCCTTGAGCGGGCCCGTGCGCTGCTTCTTCGCCACCGGCGCGGCTGCTTCCGCCTCGGGCGCCTCAGCGGGCCCGTCGTCGGGCTCCGGCTGCATCGCCGCGGGCTTCGCCGCCAGCGCCTTGATCGAGAGAGAGATCCGCTGCTCGTCGGGATCACAGGCGAGCACGCGGCACTCGACCTGCTCGCCTTCCTTGGCCACGTCGCCCACGCTCCGCACGTGGCGATGCGCGAGTTCCGACACGTGCACGAGCCCCTCGACGCCCGGCTCGAGTTTCACGAACGCACCAAACTGGGCGATCCTGCTCACCGTGCCCTTGACCGTCGCCCCGACGTGATACTTCTCGGCGGCCCGCTTCCACGGGCTCTCCACGAGGTCGCGGG